>DATNEC010000673.1:0-14537 GCA_035606815.1 Pirellulales bacterium | reverse complement strand
GGGAGATTGGAACGGATTGCCCGGATCGGAAGGGGGAGGGGTTTGGCTCATGGGGGTCCGGGCAGGGTTGCGTGCGTTGAACGCTAGCTGAGTCGGATCGTCAGATTACCCATCAACGAATTCGCTTGGTTTTGCTGATCCTTGACGCTATTATTTCGGCCCATTCGCATCGAATCAAAAGGAGCACAATCCGGGCAGAGCCGGGGCAGGCGGTTCCAGCCAGCTTATGTCCTTTGCCAAGCTTTGCTCAAACGTACCGGCTTGACCACCTTATGGCAGGCGAAAACCTCGACCTATCAACCGACGGTTGCCCGAGGCCGGCGGAGCCGGATGGCCGGACGGGCCGGAAGTTCGTGGGCGTCCATTTCGCCTGCTGCGATGTCTATAGCCGGATTTATCTGGCGCCGGACCGCGCCGCCTACCAGGGCAACTGCCCACGCTGTGCGAAGCCAGTGCTGATTCGCGTAGGCCCAGGCGGCACAGACTCGCGGTTCTTCACGGCCTATTGAGGCGCCCAGACTGCCAGTTTTCGCAAGTTGAGAAAGCTGGGGTAGTTCCAGGCCGGCCTTTCGAGTACCTTCCGCTCGCCAGCTTTTAGCGGATCGATCGATATTTGCCCTTATGGATTACGAAGTACAACGCTGCACGCGGCGCTGCGCGGCCAGCGGTCGCGAATTCGGCGAGGGAGAGGAGTTTTATTCGGTGCTCGTCGCCGAAGGGAGCGAGGTGCGGCGCTACGATTATGCGGTCGAGGCCTGGAACGGCCCTCCCGAAAAGGCGCTCGGTTCTTGGAAGTCGCGAATGCCCACGCGCGACGCCGGCGCCGCGAAATCGAAGTTGGCGCCGAGCGACGTGATGGTGCAGCTCTTCGCCGAACTCGAAGACGCGCCCGGCAAGCAAGACATGCGCTACGTGCTGGCGCTGTTGATGGTCCGCAAGCGAATTCTGCGGCTGGAAGAAACTTTGCACGAAGGGCCCGAGGGCGAGGTGCTGGTGTTGTATTCGCCTCGCGACGAGAACCTTTATCGCGTGCCGGTCGTAATGCCTGGCGAGGCCCGCACCCAAGAGATTCAAGAGGAGCTGGGGAAGCTATTGTTTGCGGGCGCGTCTTAGAGCAATCGCTAGCAGGGTTTTCCATTTTTCCGGAGTACGGATCGTGGCTCGAAAGGCGCATTTTTGGCTGCTGCTGTCGGTGCTGCTGGTCTCGGCCAGCGGCGCCAGTTGCCCGCAGTTTTTATACATGAACCGGCCGGCCGGCCCGCGCGTGCTGCCGGCCACGGCGTCGATGAACGACGTAATTCAGGTCGTCAACGCCAACACCAGTCGCGTGCAGTCGATCTACACAAACAACGCCAACATCAGCGTGCCTCTGATGCTGCCGCTCAGAGCGCAGATCGCGATCGAGCGGCCACGGCGGCTCCATCTGTGGGCCGATACGATGATGACCGGCCCCGAGGTCGATCTGGGCAGCAACGATGAAATCTTCTGGTTTTGGGCCAAGCGCAGCCCGCAGCCAGCCGTGTTCTTCTGCCGGCACGATCAGTTCGCCAACAGTGCCGCGCGCAACCTGCTGCCGGTCGAGCCCGAATGGCTGATCGAGGCCTTCGGGTTGACGACATTCGATCCGAACGTCAACCATCGCGGGCCGACGGCCGCCGGCGGGCGGTTGCGGATCGACACGCCGCTGCAAACGGCCAGCGGGCCAATGAGCAAGGTAACGTTCGTCGATGAGTCGCAAGGCTGGGTCTTGGCCCAACACTTGTACGACGCGCAGAACCGGCTCGTGGTTAGCGCCCTTTCCAGCAATCATTGGCGCGATCCCGAAACGGGCATCGTGCTGCCGACGCGAATCGAATTGCAAACGCCGGCCAGCGCGACCGCGTCGCAGTTTTCGCTGCGGCTCGAGATGCGAGACCTGCAAGTCAATAAGCCGCAAAACCCGCAGTTCTGGGCGTTGCCCTCCTATGCGGGCTACCAGCCGCTGAATCTGGCCGATCCGAACCTGCGTTTGGCGCCGCCGCCGGCCGCGGCGAACGGCGGGACGGCAGCGGCTCGCGGGCAAATCCGCCAGTAGGTGAGGTTTTCCAGCCTGACCTACGTATTGTTAGCGGTTGTGATCTGAAAAAAATGCTGCGTCCGAGGCCGACCCGGACTGCGGATGGTGGTAAACTGAACTCCTGTCGACGGACGGCGGCGTTCAGGCGCCCGCAGGTCCGCTCAGGGGTGGTTTCAGACTGGCGAGGTAGAATCATCATGTCCATTTCGCTCCCGCCGCTGCCGGGCGCCGCCTTCGATCCGCTTTATCCCGACAGCGATGGCAAACCGATGGGTGAAACCGAAATCCATGTGATCGCGATCTTTGATTTGTACCATGCCCTGCGGCGGCATTTTCGCCATCGGCAAGACGTTCATGTGGCGGCCGACATGTTTTTGTATTACGAGCAGGGCAACCCGCGAGCTTGCAAGGCGCCCGACGTAATGGTCAGCAAGGGCGTGCGCGGAAAACACCCGCGTCGATCGTTTCGCGTCTGGGAAGAAAATGCCGTGCCCGCCGTCGCGTTCGAAGTGACCTCGCTCAAGTCGCGACGCGAGGACGCGACCGAGAAGCCGCGGGCCTACGCCGAAGCGGGCATCGCCGAGTATTTCATCTTCGACCCGCTCGACGAGTATTTGAAGCCGCGGCTGCAAGGCTTTCGGCTCGGGCCGAATGGATACGAAGCCCTGCCGCTCGACGACGACGGACGATTGACGAGTCAACAGTTAGGGCTTTTCCTAAAGCCCGAGGAGGCGCTCTTGCGCCTGTTCGACATTCAGACCGGCGCCGCGCTGCCCAGTCTGGACGAACTAGACGAGCAGGCCGACGCCGAACGCCGCCGCGCCGACGCCTTGGAAGAAGAACTCAAACGGCTGCGCGGCCGAAACTAACGCAATAAACAACCCACGAGACCAAGCCCCGCCCATGCACGATTTGACCCGCGAACTGTTCGTCAAAAACGACTCGAAGATCGTGATGCTGGTGGCCGACGGCCTGGGTGGTTTGCCGCTCAAGCCGGGCGGCCCGACCGAACTGGAGGCCGCGCGCACTCCGAATCTCGACGCCTTGGCCCAGCGCGGCGTGCAAGGGGGCAGCATTCCGGTGAAGCCGGGTATCACGCCGGGCAGCGGGCCGGGACACCTGGGGCTCTTCGGGTACGATCCGCTCAAGTACCAGATCGGCCGCGGGGCGCTCGAAGCCACCGGCATCGGCTTCGAGCTTGGCGCCCACGACGTCGCCTGCCGCGGCAACTATTGCACGCTCGACGCGCAGGGCAAGATCAGCGATCGCCGCGCCGGTCGCATTCCGAGCGAAGAAAGCGCGCCCTTGGCAGTGGTGCTGCGGAACGTGAAAATCCCCGGCGTCGAAGTGTTCGTCGAGCCGGTCAAAGAGCACCGGTTCGTCGTCGTGTTCCGCGCGGCCGGGCTGGGCGGCCACGTCCACGACACCGACCCGCAGGCCGTCGGCGTGCCGCCTCTCGATCCCAAGGCGGCCGATCCGGCGAGCGAGAAGACGGCCGACGTGGCCCGCGAGTTCGTCAGCCAAGCCCGCAAGCTGCTGGCCGGTCAGCCGAAGGCCAACGGGCTGACGCTGCGCGGCTTTTCCCCCCGTCCGGCCCTGCCCAGTTACGAAGAGGTTTACGGACTGCGCGCCGGGGCCATCGCGGTCTATCCGATGTACAAGGGCCTGGCGCGGCTGGTCGGCATGGATCTGCTGGGCAAGGCCCAAACGCTGAGCGAGCAGATCGACGTGCTCGCCGAGAAGTGGAAGGACTACGATTTCTTTTTCATCCACTTCAAGTACACCGACAGCACCGGCGAAGACGGCGACTTCAAAGCCAAGACGGCACGCATCGAGGAACTGGACCAGATCGTGCCGCGCGTGACCGCGCTCGATCCGACGGTGCTGATCGTGACTGGCGATCACAGCACACCCAGCTATTTGAAGAGCCACAGTTGGCACCCCGTGCCGACGCTGCTGGTCTCCGATTGCTGCCGCTTCGACGGTTGCAAGGCTTTCAACGAGCGCGAAAGCTTGCGCGGCGGGCTTGGGCAATTCGAGGCCAAGCACTTGATGACTTTGGCCTTGGCCAACGCGGGACGACTCGGCAAGTTCGGAGCATAGGAGTAACTCGCGCTATTGGCCAAGTCGCTGCTTCGCGTCGCCCAACAGCGTCAAAAACTGCCGTTCAGCTTCGGCGTATTTCGGGCTGTCGGAGCCTCCGAGACGGTCGTCGGCCAGCATCTCCGCCAGCCGGGCGCCGGCCTGGTCCAAAGCGCCGCCGGCCGATTCCGCCGGGGCCTGAGAAACTCGATGCCGCAACGAGGCGATGCGAGGCATGACCTGGATGCCGATCCCCATCGGCGGGCCGCCTTTCGGGTTCTTCCGGAACGCCTGCACTTCGCCGTAGATCTGCTCGAGCCCCGCCGCCGCACTGCGAAGGTCGTCTTGCTCTTGGGAGCCTAAATGCGAGTAACCGAAGTAAGCGAGCCAGCCGGCGCCGCCCAGCAGCAGCGCGGCCGCCAGGCCCTTGACGAACCGCGGCGGCAAGGCCAACTCGATCGGGGCACGAGGCGTTTTCGGCTTCGGCCCGGTTTCGTGCTTTTTCCGCTCGGGTTTCTGCTTCTGTTTCCTCAAGCCGCCGAATGCAGGAGCGGAGGCCGGCCGATCGATCACTGAGGCCTCAGGCGCAGGTGAAGGCGAAGACGCGGCTGCTGAGGGAGGGTCCGTCGCAAGGGGCGCCGATGGCTTGGCAATTGACGGAGGACCGCCGGCGACTGCGTTTTGTTCCTCTTGACCGTCGTGGCGATTGTCGTCGGCTGTCGCGGCGATTCGTTCGCTGCCGGCAAACTCGAAGTCTGCCTCCGAATCGGAAGCGGGGTTGTGCGCGAATTCGAAATCCGCTTCCGCCGCGGCGGCGCCGGCGGATGGAAAGAGGCTGGCGATGGTCGCCGCCGGTCGCCACTCTTGGTCTGCATGTTTGCGGATGCGACTATCCCCGCGCACGTCACCGCGCTCCACGAGACGCCGGAGATCGTCCCAGCTCATGGGGCCTAGCTCGGCGCCCATGAATTCGCAGTGCCAGGCATCGGCCGTCGGCGCTCCGCCGCCAGAAGCGAACAGTTGCGGAATTTCTCGAGCGGCAACCCAGGCGCCCTTCGCCCCTTCGCGCACCTGGCTTTCGGGGCGCAAGTCGCCGCGCGCGGCCCGTTCCGCCAAGTCGTCCCAAGACATGGGACCGAGCTCGATGCCAAACGCCAAGTAGTACCAACCGTCCGACATTTGTCTATGCTCGCCTGGCTTGCAGCCAGAATTCGACCACTGATATCACGCATTCCACGGATGAAGAGGCTTGACGCTGAGCCAACATTCTAACGTCAGAGCGGGGCACCTTGAACCGTCGGCGCCGCCAGATGGGTCGAGATTTGCTAAGTCCGATTCAGAAAATGGGTTCCGGCCGGGAACTGCAAGCGAAAATGCTCGGAAAGGACGGCCAGCAGGTCTTCGTCGCTCTCGATCCTGCGCGTCGAAACTTCGCCTCCGCGCCAAACGCTCAACTCGCGGTCTCGCAACAGGCTGCGAGCTTCGGGGGTGCGAAGCTGCACGAACAACGATTGCACGAACAGCGAGCGGGGGTGCGTCGAGATATAGTAGTTCGCCACCTCGAAGTCGATCGGGAATTGCGGCTCGAACGTAAAGGCGTATAAATCGACCCACTCGGGGCCTTCGAGCAGTTGCAAAACCCAAAATTCGCCGTCTCGCGATACGCGGTAGCTGCAGCCGAATTGCTGCGATGGCGTCGGCGGCGTCATGCGAACCGGCTGCAACAGCGCGGGACTGCCGAACCCCACGTCGGCCAGCCAGGCTTCGTCGCCGAGATCGACTTGCAGCAGCATATGCGAGCGGGGGCGCGTGGCGTCACCGGCGCCGAACCGCACGCGGGCCGCCAGCGGCCTGACTTGAAAGCCCATCTGCCGCAGCACGGCGCCGAACAACGTGTTCTGCTCGAAGCAATAGCCGCCGCGGCGGCCGGCAATCAGCTTGGCTTGCAAGCTGTCGAGATCGAGTGCGATCGGAAGCCCAAGCATCACATCGAGGTTCTCGAAGGGGATGCTCACCGCATGCGCGAGATGCAGCGCCGAGAGCGTTTCGAGCGTCGGCGCCAAATTGCCGGAGTATCCGACCCGCGCGAGATAGGCATCGAGATCGAGGGCCGCGGCTGCCGAGTTCACTGGAATGAAAAGAACTGCTTGGTATGGTTGATGTGTTCGACCATTTTGCCCTGGGCCGACTCGCGGTTCCCCGAGCCAATCGCGTCTACGATCGCTCGATGCTCCTCAATGCTGGCCTGCATGCGTCCTTGCTTCTGGCCCAAAATCCGCACGACCTCGCGGAAGATTTTGTCCCACACATGGTCTAGCACCCGAATGATCTCGCAGTTTCCGTGCAAGCCGCAGAGCAGCATGTGGAACTCGCGGTCCAACCGCGTGGCTTCGAGCACCTGGTTTTGCGCGTAGACGACCTCTTGGATCGCCAAGTGGGATTTCAATTGGGCGATCTGCTCGTCCGCATGGCGCACCGCCAGCGACTGCGCAACGTGGGGTTCGAGGGCATAACGGATATCGAACACGTCGAAGATCTCGCGCGGCGAAATATCGCGAACGACGATCCCCTGTTGAGGCGAGACCGAAACCAATCCTTCCGATTCCAAGTGCTCAAGCGCGGCGCGGATCGGCGTCTTGCTCATGCCGAACAGGCCGGTGAGCTGCCGCTCGGCCAGAAAGGAGCCCGGCGGAAACTGGCCGCTGAGGATCGACTCCTTCAGTTTTTGATACGCGGTGTCCTTGAGCAGCGTTTTCTTTGCCGGCGAGGGGTAGGCCGTCGCGCTTGCGTCGCGTCGCGGTTCGGTCGGCCCGGCGGAATCGGTCAAAGCCATAGCAGGCATCACACTGTACTTTCTGCGGTTCTCGAAGGCGACCGCCTGCGGCCGGCGGCGTTAGTCCCTGATTTTGCGTTAAACGGCGGCCGTTTGCCAGCGCCGCGGGCCGAATTTTCCGCCCGCGCGAGTTAGTCGAGCAGCGCGGGTCAATCGAGCAGCCGCGCATCGAGCCAATCGGCGTGATCGAGTTCGTCGCCCCGTTCGCCGAAATCGACGATCAGGCTCAGTCGTTTGCCGCCTTGCACGTCGACCGAGACCGGCGCGGGCGGCATGCCGCCGCGAATCGGCGGGCTTTTGTAGATCTCGCGGTCGTCGACGAACACGCGAAACACGACGCTGCCGCGGTCTTGCGTTTCGTCGTCGACCGCCGCCTCCGCCGCGAAGCGCCGCGCGGACCCGTCGAGCCGGTAGGTCAATCGAGACGCACTGTGCATGCCGATCCCCTTGAGATACATCCGGCCGCCTGCGCGAAGCCGCGAACCGCCGACGCTGGCGTCGCGCTCGTAGGGCCACGACAGCTTCAAATAGGGGACGTGGCGATAGCTCTCGCTTTTGAGATCCGAAAGATAGACGGCCTGGCCGCCGAAACTCTGCAGGAACACGACCTCGCCGGCCTCGCTCGATAATTCGAAGGAGCCGGACAGCGAGACGCGCGCACGCGCGGCGTCGAGTTCCAGCGACGCAGCCGCCAAGCGGCTGCCATCGGAAAAACCGACCAGGCAGTGCAGGCCCCGCGGGCGAACGGTCGATAGCAGCGACGGATTGAACTTGATCGCGGCGACCCGGTCGAGTTCGATCTCGACCGGCCCCGCGTCGCTCTCGAACTGAAGTTTGGCGCCGTCGATGCTCGTCATGGTTCCGGTCAATTCATCGCCGTTCTCCAGGATCAACCGATCGGCGTTTTGACGCGGCGCCTGCACGGGCGGAGCGCCCGCGTCGGCCTCGTCGCCGCGGTCTTCGAGAGCGCTCGCGGCCGAACTCAAACGGGCGAGAAGCCGGTCGCGGCGGCGAAGGTCTATCGGCGGCCGGCAAACGATGCCGGCGACCAGTTCCAGCGGAATACTCGGCGTACCAAACAACTCGGAATCGATTTTCAATTGCCGCTGGTCGCCGGCCAGGATTTCGGCCACCAGCAGGCCGCCGTCGACCAGCAGCAACTGCGGCCCGGCCTCGATCTCCCGCGGCGATCCCCACTTCACGATCTCGCCGGCTGACAGGCTGCGGGTGGTTTTACCCGAGCGAAAGGCGAGCTTCCAATCGCGCTCGACGCTCAACAGCGCCGCGGGAAAAGGGCGGCCCTCGACAAGCACGACTCGCCGGATCGCAACCTCGTCGGTCTGCGCACGAGCGTCGTTCGCCGCGCTGGCCAGAAGGGCGAGCAGCAGCGCCGCCAGACCGTGGAAAAGCCGGGGCCTGGGCCGCGGCCGTCGCTCCCTTCTCTCGCCCCTGAGGGGGCTGGCCGATTGCTTGAGGACCGCGATTCCAGGGGCTTGCGCCCCTGGCAACAATCGGTCGTCCCTACGAGACTGCCACGTCGAAGAGGCGACAAGCATGTTCAACGACTCAACGCTGGAAGATCGGCAAATAGTTGTTCGGCATCTGCAACACCAGGCAGGCCATGGCCGTGCCGTACTCCTGGCAGATCGAGTCGGACCAGGCGCCGTCGTCCGGCCGCTGCCGCGAACACAGTTCGTCGCGGACCGCCGGATACCAGCGTTGCCAATAGTCGCCGCCGGCATGCCACATTGCCTGGACTGCGTAATAGTGTCCGTAGAAATAATGGTTTTCCCGGTTGAACGCGTCTCGCCCCGGAATGTTGTCCATCAGATACGCCAGGCCCTTTTCGATCTCCGGGCCTTCATAGATTCCGGCGCTGTAGAGCGCGACGACTCCGGCGGCCGACCGGGGAAACTGGCTGGGCCCGCCTTGAATCATGTACATGAAGCCGCCGTCGGCGTTCTGGCTGCGTTTGACGTATTCGACCGATTTGTCGATGGTCTCCTTCGGCACGAACAAACCGGCGTTGCGAGCCGCCCGCAAGGCCATGACTTCGCAAACGGTGACCGACAAGTCGGCCTCGTGCCGGACGGGCTGGTAGCGCCAACCTCCTTCGCCGTTCTGGGTGTTGACGATCAGGTCGACGGCCTTGGCGAGCTTTTCGCGAATGTCGGCGCGCTGGCTCATGCCGTAGGCTTCGGCCAGAAACAGCGTCGCGAAGCCGTGACCGTACATCGGGCCATG
This sequence comes from Pirellulales bacterium, assembly GCA_035606815.1. Lineage (GTDB taxonomy): Bacteria > Planctomycetota > Planctomycetia > Pirellulales > JAICIG01 > JAICIG01. The sequence goes on along the minus strand of DATNEC010000673.1, from coordinate 5,322 downwards.
ACTGCTGGAACCGGGCACGTCGATGAACCCGCTGTCCTGGGCGTTGTCGAGGATGAAGTCGACGCACCGCGCCACCTGTCCGCCATAGGGGCCGCGGCCGGGAGTGCTGCCGCCCGACATGAAGGCCATGCCCGACAGTCCGCAAACCGCCACGTTGCGGCTGTAGCCGCCCGAACCGAACGAGCCGTCGTCGTGTTGCTGTCTCGCCAAGAAGGCCAGCCCGAGGTCGATCGCTTTTTGAGCGGCGGGGGTCACCAACTCGACCGCCGATTTCTCGGGATCGGCGGCGCCAAAGACCGCGCGCGTCCATTGCGAGGCCAGCGCGCCGCCGCCCAGCAACGCCAAGCCGCGGGCCACGAATGCGCGACGGCCGAACGCAATGGTTCGAAAGTGATTGCTATTCGTCGGCATTCGCCTTCTCATTCTCGTCACCGATAGCCTTTTTTAGCCGTGGCTAAAGATCCGTGTTTCATCCGTGGCTAAAACAAGCACAGCTCACGGCCGCCGCTGGCCCTTGGCCAACGCGCGGAAATATTCCTCGATTTGCAGTTCGTATTTCGGCAGCAGTTCTTCTTTGGCGTATTGCTCCATCTGCTGCCGCAAGTGGGCGGGGAGCTGGCCCCAAATGTCCTTGAGCGCCTCTTCCATTTGGGCAGCGTCGGGCGTTTGGGCCTTGCGGTTCTTCGTCAGAGAGGTGCTGTCCTGGGCCGGCGCGTCGCTGGCCTCCTCTTGACCGCCCGCCTCGGCCGAACCGGGCTGCTCTACCTTTTCGCGCTCGGCGGTTTGTTGGTCCTTGCTCGACGAGGACGAAGACGACGACTTCTTGCGGCGCTGCAAGTCCTTGATCAGTTTCGCCAGGTCGGCGGCGATGCGGTCCTGCAACTGTTGCGTTTCGTCGTCGGAGCGGGCCGCGGCGATGCGTTGTTCGGCCTCGCGCATCCGCCGGCCAAGATCGAAGAGCGGATTGTCCGCGGCCTCGGCGGCAGCGGACTTGCCCGGTTTTCCGCCAAGATCGCCCGGCTTGCCGCCAAGATCGACGTCCTCGCCGTCGTCCAGCCCTTTGAGCAATTCGTCGTCCAAGTCGTTGGCCGCGGCCCGACGATCGCGCGGTTTGGCTTCCGACGGCTTGGACTTCGCCGCGGAACCCTTTTGGGCCGGGTTTTTGCCGCTCTTGGCGTCAAGCGCTTCGTCGTCCGCCGGGTCGCCCAGGCCTTCGAGCAACTCGTCGTCGAGCGAACGATCCGCCGCGGGCTTGGACTTCGCCGGCTTCGGTTCGAATGCCTGCAAATCGACCGCGCCGGCGAGCAGGCAGATCGCGAGCGGAGCCCAGCGCCCCCTAAGAGGCAGAGCGGTTTTCATTCCAATCCTCCTTCGGTTCGCTGGGGCTGCGGCAGATTCTCCGGATCGTCTTCCGGATTGGATTCGTCCGCCTGGACCAGATCGAGCAGCACGTCGGCCAACTTGCCTTGTTCTTCGCTCAGTTCGGCATAGGCCCGCTTTTGCTCGGCCGTTAAATCGCCCGTCTCGCGGCGCGCGTCTTCCAGCGCCTTGGTTTGCTGATTGATTTCGGCTTGCATCAGCTTCAGCAGCTTCAATTCAGCCACCAATCGCGCTCCGTCCTGCGGTTGCTTGCCCTGGCCCTGTTCGCCGCCGCCCGCGCTTTCTTCTTGTTGCGGTTGTTGTTCGTCATCTTCGTCCGGCTGCAAAGCGTCGAGCAGTTGGCCCAGGCGAGCGAGCGCTTGTTGCATCGTTTGCTGCGCCGGCGCGCCGGTCTGGCGGCGATCGAGGAGCGCGGCGGCGGCGGCCATCTGGCGAGCGGCGCGGTCCAAGCTGAACTCAAACGCCTTGGCCGCGAGCTTGTCGGCAAATCCGCGAGTTTCTTCTTCGATGGCCCGCTGCTGGCGGGCCAGATCTCCGACGCTGATCGATTGGGCCCGCGTCAATTCGCCCTGCGACTCGTGCAGTTCATCATAGCGCCGCGCTTCCGCGAGCGCCTGGGCTTGCCGCTCGGCGACGCTCTTTAGCGAGTCTTCCAGCCGAGCAAGCTGCTCGTCGGCCAGATCCTGTTCGGCTTCGCGGCGAGTTTCGGCCAGTTGCCGTTGCGCGTCGTCCAGATCTTTTTGGGCCGCGGCGGCCTGTTCCGCCGCCTCCTGGGCGGCGCCCTGCTGCGCCTGCTGGCCGGCCTGATTCATTTTGGCGCCGCCGCGGGCGGCGCTGCGGCCGGCGCTTTGGGCCTGCAAGCGCTCCAACTGCCTGGCCAAGCGCTCGGCTTGCTGCTGAAGCTCTTTTTGCTCGCGGGTCAACCGTTCCAATTCTCGGCGCCGCTCGTTCTCGCCGGAGAGCTTTTGCGCGCTTTCCCACTTCTTGCGCAGGCCCTCCTGCTCGCCGCGCAGCCGGGTGAGCTTTTGCTCGGCCTCTTTCAGTTTCTTGACCAGCCGAGACAACTCGTGCTCGCGGCGGTTCGCCAGGATATCGAGCACTTCTTGCAGTTGCTCCGCGAGTTGGCGCTGGCCCTTCTCGGCCTGGCCCAACTGGTTCTCGCCGAGCTGACGCCCCGTTTCGCGCATCTTGCCGGCGATGGCCTGCTCGCGGGCCTGGCTGAGCGCATCGGAGATCGTGCCCGCGGCGAGCGGATCGTGGTCTTCCAGTTCGGCCGCCATCCGCTCCATGCGCTGCTGCACCTTGTCGAATAGGCGCGAAAGCTCCAGTTGACGTCCGGCGAGCTTCTTCAGATCGGCCTGCTGCTGCGGCGCCAAATCTTTGAAATCCTTGGTCAACGTTTCGCCGCCCAATTCGGCCGTCTGCTCGTTGATCGCTTCCTGGTCGTGGCGCAACTGTCCGATTTCGCGATGAAACCGCCGATAGTTGTCCCACTGCGAAAGTTCGCCCAGCATCTTTTCGAGCGATTGGATCACCTGGTCTTGATGCTCTCCGGCCGAGGTCAACGAATGGGCCGCCGCCTTCCCGAGATCGGCTTGCGACGACTTCAGCGCGGCGGTCAAGTCGCGACCGATCAACGGCAGTTCTTGCTCTCCCAAGCGGTTGACCTCGGCGAGCAATCGCCGCATGTGCCGTTCGACGTCGGGGCTGTCGACGCGATTGTTCGTTAAATCCGCCAGCAGTCCCGTGATCTGCGAGGCCACGCCTTCGCCCGGACTGACCAAACCGCGATCGACTTGCCGCTGGATCAATTCCGCCCCTTGCAGATGATCGAGATCTTGTTTCGTCAACGCGCCGATTTCGCGGAGTTGGATTTCCAGGCCCGAAACTTGTTCGCGCGCCTCGCGCTGGAGCTTCAGCATCCGCGCCAGCTCGCCGAGCACGAAGTTTTGTCGTTCGGCCAAGCGCTCGGCCAATTCGTTGGCCGTGATGACCGTCAGCCGGCGCGGCTGCGAATGGCCGACGAGCGGCCGGTAATCGGTCGCGCTGGCGTAGACGTTAAGTTGGACCCCGGGCTTAAGCCCGAGCGGCCCCAGATCCCAGCGGTGCTCGAACGTGCGGCTTTCGCCGCTGGCGGCCGTGCTCGACGAACGGCGCGCGGCGGCCTGTTTCTCGATTCGCGGCGGGCCTTCGTAGAGCGTGAACGATTCGTCGCCGACATCCGATTTGTCGCTGCGCGAGAAATAAATCGCCACCTGCTTCAGCGCCAAATCGTCTTTCGCCGCGACGCGCAGCGGCACGCGGGCCGCGGGGGTCACGAAGATGTTGGCCGCGGGCTCCTCGAGCGTCACCGAGGGCGAAAGATCTTCGAGCGCCCGGATTTCGTATCGCACCTGCTCTCCGCCGGAAAACCCGTCGCGGTCGGCGAGCTTGATCCAATAGGCCCCCGATTTCTCGACGACGAATTCCGGCCCGCCGGGCGCCGGCGCCGAAAAGCCAAGGCCGTCGGCGGCGATCTGGACGGGAATGCTCGGCCCGCCGTCGATCTCCAGCGAAGCCGACGAGAGGGGCTTCGTGGCCCGGCCCGTCATCTCCACTCGCGTCCCGGTCAAAGCGCGAATGTGACGTTCACTGTTCTCCGACGGCCAAGACGTATACTCGGGATAGTGCAGCGTGACCGTCAGCCGTCCGACCGTCGGCGGCTCGATCACTTCCAGTTCGATCCAGGGCATCGAGTTGTCGTCGCCTCCGACGGCCCGATAGGCGAACGGCTTGGAGACGCTTTCCTTGCGCGCCAGCATCTCGTCGTTGACGAACCGCATCGGCTCGACGATTTCCGAAGGCGAAGCGCCTTCGCCTTCCTGGTAGCGGATATGCAGCCAGACCTGCTCGGGCAGCGAAACGCCGTCGGCATCGACCACGGCGACCTCGAACGGCTGTCCGGCGGCCAGCCGATGGACGGGATCTTTGACCGCCAAATGATGCACTTGCGGCCAGGCTGTGTTGTTGAATGGATTGAACAAGCGCGACAAGGCGACGCGCGTCGAATTGGGATGCAGCGCGGCGACGGCCAGGGTCAGGCAGGCGATGGTCGCCGCCGCGACCAAAGCGCGCCGGGCGGGCGCCGGCTCCAGCGCTTTCGACAGATCTAGCCCCTCGACTTCGGCCACGGTTTGGCCGATTACCGCCCGCCGCAGCGCCGCGGAGCCGGCCTCGGGATCATCCGCTCGCTCGCGCAAGAATTGCCACGCGCTGGCCAGCCGGTCCTGCAGTTCGGGGAACCGCCGCTCGATGCGCAGGGCCACGTCGAGATCGCGAAACCGCGCTCGCCGGACCGTCTGGTGGCAACGATAGACCGCCCAGACCAAGACGGCCAACGCGACCGCCGAGCCGATGATGCGCACGCCGCGGTCTTGAAAGCGGACCAGGTAATCGACGACTCCCCAGGTCAACAATACCGCGACGAGCGCCGTCAACAGGCGACTCAGGCTAAACGTCCACACCAGCCGATGCGCCCGGCGACGAATGGCGCCGATCTTGGCTTCCAGCGGATGCGCCATATAAGGTACAGGTGATAGGTTACAGGCGGCGGACGACCCTCTCCCGCGGCGAGAGAGTTGGGGTGAGGACGAACGATGTTGCGAAATCTCCGTATACCGCGGCCACGTTCATTATAGCGACTTCGCCCCCTTTCGATGCAGCCTCCGGCCCTTATAGGTTATGCTTTAGCATATCCGGTTTCCTCGCGGCAGGCTGCGCCTTCCTGCCTGCGGCAGAAAATGGGCGCCTCCCGTTACCGCTGTTGCGGCAGGAGCACGGAGATGGTTTGCGCCGTGTAGGCGTCATCCGGCGCCGACGCCGCCAGTTCCGGGAAAACCTGCAGCGTTTCATCGCCCTGTTTCACGTTCAATTCGGCGCCGCCCAGTCGCGCCAGCGCGAATC
>DATNEC010000664.1:0-20231 GCA_035606815.1 Pirellulales bacterium | reverse complement strand
ATGGTCGTCTTCGTCGAAGTAGCCGGGCGGCGTCAGCTTGTGGACTGTATAAGTTCCGGGCGCCAGCCCTTGGAATTTGTAGGCCCCATTGACGTCAGTCACGGTGCTTTGCAGCAAATGACCGCCGTGGTCCAGCAGTTGAATCGTGACGCCGGCCAACGGCGGATTGGCCGGGTTCGTTTCGCAGTCGCCGAACGTGTCGACAATTACCCGGCCGCTGATATCCACGGGCAGCAGTTCGCAGAAATCGTAATCCGTGCCATTCATGCCCGAAGTCAGCATGATCGAACTCAGCGTGCTCGTATCGACCGAAGTCCCGCCGGCGCTGCCGACGTCGGAATCTTCGTCGAAGTAGCCGGGCGGCGTCAGCTTGTGGACCGTGTACGTGCCTGGCGGCAACATCTGGAACTTGTAGGCGCCGTTGGCGTCGGTCGTCGTCGTTTGCAGCAAATGGCCGCCCTGGTCGAGCAGTTGCACCGTGACGCCGGCCAGCGGCGGATTGGCCGGATTGTCGGTGCAGTCGCCGAAATTGTCGACGACGATGCGGCCGCTGATGCTCACCGGCACAACTTCGCAATAGTCGTAGTCCGTGCCCTGCATGCCAGAAGTGAGCGCGAGCGTGCTGATCGTGTTGAGATCGACGAGCACCCCGCCCGCCGAGCCGACGTGGTCGTCTTCGTCGAAGTAGCCGGCCGGAGTGATCTTGTGGACGGTGTATGTGCCGGGGACCAGCCCTTGGAACGTGTACGCGCCGTTGGCGTCGGTGACGGTGCTTTGCAGCAAATGGCCGCTCTGATCGAGCAGTTGCACCGTGACGCCGGCCAGCGGCGGGTTCGCCGGGTTCGTTTCGCAATCCCCGAACTTGTCGACGATCACTCGGCCGCTGATGCTGACCGGCAGGACTTCGCAAAAATCGTAGTCGGCGCCGTTGAGGGCCGAAGTCAGCACGATCGAAGTCAGCGTATTGGCGTCCAGCGACGTTCCGCCCAGGCTGCCGACGTCGGAGTCCTCGTCGAAATAGCCGGGCGGCGTCAACTTGTGGACCGTGTACGTCCCGGCCATCAAACCTTGGAACTTGTAGTTTCCGTTCGCGTCGGTCGTCGTCGTTTGCAGCAGATGGCCGCTCTGGTCGAGCAGTTGGATGGTCACGCCGGCCAAGGACGGGTTCGCGGGGTTTTGGGCGCAGTTGCCGAAGTTGTCGACGACGACCCGGCCCGCGATGCTGTTGGGCAGCGATTCCGAGAAGTCGTTGTGGACCACGTCTTCGCCGCCGAACACGGAGATCTCACTGAGGATATCGACCGTCGTGACAACGCCGTCGGTGACGCCGTTGATGTTGCCGGCCGAAGCGCCGACGCTGAAATATCCGGTCGGCTGAGTCTCGACGATGCGGTACTTGCCCGGCGCGACGTTGGTGAACTTGTAATGACCGTTGGCGTCGGTCGTGGTCGTGACTCCGGTCGGAACGTAGTTGGCGCCGTCGAAGCTTTGGAGGCTAAGCGTGACGTTAGCGATTCCTGGCTCGCCAGGGTTTTGCACGTTGTTCAGGTTGGGATCGTAATAGACCGTGCCTTCGAGCGTGACGGGCAAGGCTTGCTGGGTCGCCGATAAGAACCCACCGGCCGTGTGGACGGGTACGGGCGTTTCGTTGATGGTCGCGCCGCCGATCAGGCCGCCCAGATAGTCGTCGCCCGGCAGCGGCAAACCGCTCTGCGCCAACTGGGGATCGAAGTGGTCGAGAAACGTGCTCTGCTGCGTGACGTCGTAATAATGCGGCGCAACGAACGTGCCGGTCAATTGCGAACCTTCGAACTCGGCGCCTTCGGCGATGGCGTTGGCGCCGCCCGGATTATCGGGGGCCGACGTGCCCGTTTCGTCGACGTCGATGGTGAAGACCAATGTCTTGTCGGAAGTGAACCCCGAGAAGTTCAACGTCAACAGTTGGCCGCCGTTGGCCGGGCTCTGGCCAGTGACCTGAATGCCGTTGTGGCTGACGATATTCAGCGGCGCATAGCCGTACACGCCGGGCGCGATCGGGGCCGTGTTGAAAAAGCAATCGCCGGCGGTCAGGCCGGCGCCATTCTTATCGAGATTGATCGTGAGTTGGGTCAGCTCCGTGCCCGCGGCGCCGCCGCTCCAGGTGACGGTGAAGGTGTTGGGGATTGAATCGTTGCCGCTGGCCGCATCGTCGTACACGACGCCGAGGTGAATGTCGGCGGCCATCAAGTTGCGTCCTTCGACTTGCTCGAAGCGGCAAATCCTCCATCCGCTCGTGGTCGCTTCATGCTGTGGAGCGCACACCGTCCCGCGTCGCCAGGGCCGCCACCGGGAGACTTTGCTGAGTAGACCCACGAACGCTCCTCCGTGTGATGAACGCCGCCAGGCGAACTATTTCTTCTTGGCGGGCTGGTGCTTCGCCGCTTGCCGCGCCACTTTGCCGTGGCCATTGCCGGCCAAGTCCCAAATCCGCACCGACGTGTCGAAACTACCCGAGGCCAGCAGACCGCTGGGGGCGTGAAACGCCAGCGAACTGACCGAACCGGCATGTCCGGCAAGCCGCAGTTCTTCGGCGCCCGCGGCGACGTCCCAAATGCGAATCAGGTTGTCGCTGCCTCCCGCGGCCAATTTGCCCGTGCCGCAATACGCCAAGGCCAGCGTCTTGCCCGGCCGGCTGACGAGCGTTCCGATTTCATCGCCGGTGGCGGCGTTCCAAAGATGAATCTGCCGGCCGTCGCCGCCCGAGGCCAGTTGCTTGCTGTCGGGCGAAAAGGCCAGGCAGCGGATCCGCGAGTCGTCGGCATGGATGTCGTGCAGCACCTCACCCCTAGCCAGGCTCCAGATGCGGATTCGTCCTTGGCGGCCTCCCACGGCCAACAAACGCCCGTCGGGCGAGATGGCCAAAGCCCGGTTGTCGCGTCCGGGGCCTTCCAGATCTTTCAGCGTCTTGCCCGTCCGAGTGTCGTACAGCCGCACCGTCTGGCTGAAGCCGGCGGCGGCCAGCAAATCGCCATCGGGAGTGAAGCCGATGCTGTAGATCACCTGCGCCGCCTCGGGCAGCTTGCGCGAGATCTTCAGCGTCTTGGCGTCCCAAATGAGCACCGCATGATCGTCGCCGGCGCTGGCCAGGCGATTGCCGGCCGGGTCGAAGGCGATCGAGCGGACCCAATCGGCGTGGCTCTTCATCTCTCCCGCCAACTCGCCGTCGGCCAGGTTCCAGATGCGCACCAAGTGGTCGTCGCCGCCGGCGGCAAGCCAGCGCCCGTCGGCGCTGATGGCGACGGCGGTCACGACCGATGCCTCGCGACGCCGGTCGCTGCCGCGCACGTCGAATACGCGAATGGCCGAGCTATCGACGGTCGTTTGGGCTTGCGCGGCGCCAGTCGGCGCCCGAGCGGCGCCCAGCGCCAATGCGGAGCCCACGACGAGAGTCGCCCAGAGTTTCGACATGTGAGTCATCCTTGAACACAAGCTCGAACCGCCAGGCGGGCTCCCAGCCCGCCGCTGCGCAATCGTGCCGGCCTCCGCGCGCACGGTTTACCTCCTTATCGGCGCACAGCGAGCTTGATCCTCAAATGAACCGAGCAAAACTTGCCGAGAGCGGAAAATCTTCCCGCCGGGCAAGCTCGGCAGAATGAGAGGCGAGGGAGAAGAGCTGCCGGAACAACGGCCCGACGATTGCTCGAAAACGCGTTGCCGGCGTCGCTTGATGCCCGCGGGTTCAGTAGGGGCAGAAATCAGGCCCCGGCCGGCCCTGTCTTGGCGGCTCGTTCTTGGATTTGATCGAGCGTTTGGCCCAGGCGCTTGCGGCCGCCGGTCGAAGGCGAAGGCTTAGCGGCGCGAGGCGCTTCTTCCGCGGTCAGCAGCGGCTTGGGCTGTCGCAGCACGGCGACCAATTGGGGGTGCAGTTCGTCGCCTTCGATGGGAGTGCCGAGTTGCTCCACCGCGTCCGAAAAGCCCAGCAACACGGCCCGTCGCACGTTTTCACGAATCCAACCGTAAAAGCCCAGTTTGCTCATCTTCTTTCTCCCTCGACTCGTGATTGCCGGCTTGCCCGGCGCGCAAGGCACTCCCAACGCCGCTCCCTAAGCAAGCGGGGTGCGAATCTTAGCGAGCAAACCGGCGGAGCAAAAGGTCAACTTTGGCCCGCTCATCGGCGCCCGAGCCGGCGACAGCTAGGGAAGATTCTCTTGCCCCGCGCCGCTTGGGTGACCTAAAATGGGCGGCGGGATTCGATCCTTCGGTTACGTTCGTCGCAGGACCGCGAGTTGACGCCGTGAAGCGCACGCCACCTATCGCCCCGCGGTTTTCTCGACGCGCGTTTCTCGTCGCCTCGGGCGCCGGCTGTGCGGGCCTGCGATTTGGGAGGCCGGCTTTAGCGATGAGCGGTCAGGCTGTCGCGCCACGGCCGGGCAAAGCCAAAAGCACGATTCTGTTCTTCCTCTGTGGCGGGGCGTCGCACATCGACATGTGGGATCTCAAGCCGCAAGCCCCCCTCGAATATCGCGGCCCCTTCCAGCCGATCGCCACCAACGCCGCGGGCCTGCGATTAAGCGAACATTTGCCGCTCGTCGCGCGCCAGGCGCACCATCTCGCCGTCGTGCGTTCGCTGTGCGCTACGGTGAACACGAACGATCATCACGCGGGTTACTACTACAATCTCACGGGGCACGCGGCCGACCCAAGTTTCCTTAGTCTGGGCAACAACCGCACTCCGATGCCCGGCGATTGGCCCTACATGGGCTGCGTGGTCGGTTCTCGGCGTCCGCCGAGCGACGGCTTGCCGAACGCCGTCAGTTTGCCGCACATGCCGAGCCGCCGGCCTTACACGCGTCCAGGGCAGTTCGCGGCCCGGCTTGGCGTGGCGCACGACCCGTTGTACCTGAACGGAAGCCTCGACAATCCGCTCAAGTTCGAGGCCCCGGCCTTGGTGCTGCAAGGCGACGTCGACGGCGCGCGGTTGTTCTCGCGCCAATCGCTGCTGGGCATGGTCAACGATGCGCGGCGCGAGTTCGATCTCGAGGCGGGCGGTTGGCCGGGACTGCAACAGCGGGCCGTCTCGTTGCTCGGTTCGTCGCAAACCACCGCTGCATTCAACGTGGCGAGCGAGCCGGAAAAATTGCGAGAGCGCTATGGGGCAACCGTCAATGGCACGAGTCTGCTGTTGGCGCGGCGGTTGGTCGAAGCGGGCGTGCCGTTCGTCACCGTGTTCTGGATGGAGAATGAAAAAATCGCGGGCAAGTGCAAAAGCGCCGGCGGCTGGGACACGCACGGCAACAACTTCAATTGCCTGCGCGAGAACCTGTTGCCCGAGTTCGACCGCGGCTTTTCGGCCCTGGTCGAAGATCTCGACCAGCGGGGCCTGCTCGACGAAACGCTGCTGCTGGTCACCAGCGAGATGGGCCGCACGCCCAAGATCGGCGACGTTCGCTCCGGCGGCGTCGCCGGCGCCGGACGCGATCATTGGACGCACTGCATGAGCGTGGTCATGGCGGGCGGCGGAATTCGCGGCGGGCAAGCCTACGGATCGAGCGACCGCCGCGCCGAGCATCCCGCCGACAAACCGGTCACGCCGGCGCACGTCGCCAAGACCGTGTACCACGCGATGGGCGTCGACGATCTCGAAGCGACCGATCAAGACGGTCGCGTCTTCAATCTGCTCGCCGAAGGGGAGCCGCTGGCGGCGCTGTTCTAAAGCCGTCAGTCGATCGCCTGCGTCACGCAGACCGGCCGCCGCGGTTGGTCCGCATCTTTGAGGACCACCGTGAAATAACTCTTCACGACGCGGTCGAAGTATTCGGGCAGCATCTCCAGCGGCAGATCGTTGTAGGCGCAGAAATTCCGCACCTGTCCCAGCAAATCGCGCGGATGGCAGCGGCGCAAGGCACGGTTGACGGCGTGATAGTGCGTCTCCAACAGATAATTGACGACTTCCGGTCGGTATTCGAATCCCAGCGAGGGCGAACAAAAGGCGAACAGCCGGTGGAATTCGTCGGCGGTCGGATCGTTGATGTTGATCTTGTAGGGAATGCGCCGCAGAAAGGCCTCGTCGACGAGGTCGTCCGGCTCGAGGTTCGTGGAGAAGATGATGAGCTGCTCGAAGGGAACCTGGATTTTTTTGCCTGAGGCGAGCGTCAGGAAGTCGTAACGCTTTTCCAGCGGCACGATCCAACGATTGAGCAATTCGGCGGGTTCCATCCGCTGCCGGCCGAAATCGTCGATCAACAGCGACCCGCAGTTGCTCTTCAACTGCAAGGGGGCCTCGCTGACGTTGCTCCGCGCGTCGTAGCGAATTTCGAGGCTGTCCATCGTCAATTCGCCGCCGGCCACGACGGTCGGACGGCGGACCTTGACCCAGCGCCGATCGTGGTTGTTGTTTTTGATGAAGCTGTTCTCTTGCGTCTCTTGGGCCAAATGATAGGCCGGGTCGTAGAGCTTGATGAGTTGGCCGTCTTCGATCAGCGTTTGCGGCAGCCAAATGTTCTGTCCGAAACAGCGCGTGATCCGCTCGGCGAGCGTCGTCTTGCCATTGCCCGGCGCCCCATAGAGAAACATGCCGGCCCCCGAGTTCACGGCCGGCCCCAAGCTGTCGAACACCGTCGGATCGGTCGAGATATCGGCGAAGGCCTGCTCCAGTTGGGCGCGCTTCGGCGCTTCGGCCCGAATGGTCTGCGCTTCGACCGAGCAGACATAATCGATGAGGGGGACCGGAGCGGGTCCGATGTAAGCGCAGGCTTCCAAGAACGTCTGGGCGCGTTGCCGTCCCTGGTCGCTGAGCGTGTAATAGTAGTCATTCAAGGGCGCCGACCCGGCGTGGGCCAGGAATTGCCGCGACCGCAGGCGATGATAAAGATCTTCGACCACGCCCATGGGCAAGCAGAGATGGTCGGCGATGTTGCGGCCGCTGGCCGTGCCGACCACCGACAGGTATTTGCAGATCAGCGAGTCGATCAGGGCCTCGCTCAAGCCGGTCTCGGCCAGGGTGGCCGGTTCGGCCGGTTGAAAGCCTTCCTCCGAAAGAATCGCCGACAGGAGATTTAATGGCTTTTCGGCCACGGCCGCACTGGTCATTGTCTTCACCCTCCCCAGGGTCGCTGCCACTGGCGTGTTTGGTCCTTCGGAGCGACCTTTTTTCCCGATCGGGCGCGGTCCGGTCGCTCTCTTGCGGGGTTAATACCCTCTAGGGAAGCTTACTTCGCGAAACGTGCCGTTGGCCGGGCCGCGGCTTGGCCGGCGCCGGGGGACGCCGGGGAAAAAAGCGAGCTAAACGGTTGTTTCCGCGGGGCCGGCGATGATATGCTGAAAATCTAAGGTCGAACGCCGTCCACAAGGAATTGAAAGGGTTGCAAGCCATGTCGAAAAAACTTCTTCTCGCGGCCACGATCGCCGCGCTCTTGCTGGCCTCGACCTCGCCGGCCTTTGCTTACCGGCGCACTGGCCGAGGGTACGGCGGCGGCTATGGCTTTGGCGCCGGTTCGACGGCAGCGGGCAGCTTTTTGGCCGGTTCCGCAATGCTGACGCAAGCCGCGGGCCAATACAATCTGAACACCGCGAAAGGCGCCACGTATTATCAACAAGCCTACACCCAATGGATCAACAATCAGAAGCTGCGAGAGCAAACCTATTTCGACATGCGGCGGATGAACGCCAGCTATCGCGCCGAAATGGAGATGCAGAGGCCGCATCCCACCACCGACCAACTGGTGGTCTTCAGCAAATCTCGCGATCCCGAACGGCTGAAAGCCGAGCAACTCGATCCGGCCACGGCCGCGGTGAACTGGTCCTCGACCTTGAAAGAACCGGAATTCGCCGCCGAACGGGCCAAGATCGAAGAGCTGTTCGCCCAGCGCTTGGCCGACCCACAAGACGCGGGTCTAGGCACGCATAACTATCGCGATATCGAGCGAGCGGTGGCGGCCATGAACGATACCCTGCATTCAAAGGTCGGCCAGATCGGCGCCGACGAATACATCGCTGCCCACAAGTTTCTCCAAAGCCTCGGCTACGAAGCGCGCTTTGCTCCCGAATCGCACATCGCCGCGACGGGCAACTGACGAGCTTCGCCGGCAGGGCGGCTTCGCCCCGCCGAGAAGAAACTTCAATTGGCAGCGCGATAGTTGCTGGTGCGCCTTGTGCGAATGCCGCCGCGATACGAACCTCGGCGGGGGCGATAGATCATGTCTTCGTAGGATCCGCGCTTGGCAAAATAGAGCGTGTGGTCCTCGCCGGCCTGCGGCGCGTGGCCGCGATAGAGCCGTTGCTCGCGCGGCGCCGCGGGGAAACCCGGCGCCCGGCGAGTCCCGCGCTCCAGGCCCGGAGCCATCCCTGATCCGCTGTGATAGGTTCCGATCGAACTGCTGCCGCCAATTCCAGACGGCTGCAGCGGATTCGGATTGAGCGACTCCACCTGCCCAAAACTGGCTGAACCGGTCCACGCAGTCGCCGCGATCGCGACGACAACCGCCCAAGCTCGACGTTGAGAGAGAAAGCGCTTCATGATTTCGCTCCCATTTTCGATTTCGAGCGACGAAAGGCTGCCCTCAACTATTCTAGCTCCTGCGCTTCGCGGCGCCATGCCCCAAAGGAGCGGAATCGCAGCGATATTCTTCTAAAAATGCTTGCGAAACACGACCATGTCGTCGCCTTCGGCGTAGTAGTCCGGCACGGCCGCCACACGGTCATAGCCGTGTTTCAGGTAAAATCGGCGGGTCAGGTCGTAGTGCTCGAGCGACGACGTTTCGATCAATAACATTCGTCCTTGATGATGGCGTATCTCTTCTTCGACGAACTTCAACAACTGGCCGCCAATTCCGCGGGCCTGCGTTTGTTTGCTAACCGCGATCCAATACAGATACCAAGTGCGGTCGGTCATGGCCGCGGGAGCGAAATAGGCGAATCCTAGAATCTCGTCGGCTTGCTCGAAGGTCAACGAGCGATGCCCATGCGCGTGGTTCGTGGCATGGTAGTCGAGCAGCACTTCTTCGAGGGCCTCGATCTCAAGCGGCTTGAAAACGCCGGTATTGCGGGCCAGCGCGAGCAAGGCATGGTGATCGGAGGGTAGAGTCGGGCGAATCAAGGGTTGCCTCGCGGTGAAGACGGGGTGTGCTGTGCTTTCGCGCCGAAACGCCGAACTACGGCGTCCGCTTGCCTGCGTTCAGGCGCGTGGTAAGCTGGCGGCGTTTTCCGCAAGATCGACGCAACTTTCTGCGAGCCTACCATGCCCAAGCACGGATGGAAACAGCTTCTGGCCGGAGCGCCCTGGCTCGACGACGCCGGACATTACCCGATCGCCGCCTATTCGGAATTCATGCCGCCGCCGCGGCTCGGCTGCAAGCCTTATGGCCGCGTCGATCCGCTGCTGTTCGCCGAGGACGATCCTTGGGGCTGGCGCGTCACCGAGTACGAGCAGGCCTTCGAACTTGGCCCGGGGCTCGATCGCCTGGCCCAGCACATTCTTTCGGCTTTGCGGCATCTGGGCCGCCGCGAACCGGCGCACGGCATCGCCAAAAACAAGCTCGCCGGCAATCCGTATTGGCCCGAGGAACTCGCCCAGCGCGGCGCGCCGGACCATGAGCGATACGTGATCCTGGCGCCTTTGGCTCTGACTCGCACCCAAGACGACAAAGGCCGAGTGCGTTGGACGCTCTGCGGCGGGAGCGAACAAGGCCCGTCGCGGGCCTTTTGGCGCGGCTTTTTTTCAGCGCCCGACGAGGAGTTGCCGGAGCCGTGGGCGCTCGATTTCATTCGGCGGATGTTGGCGGCGGCCTATGGCGAGCCGGCTGAAAAGCTGGCGGACTTGCACCGGGCCGGATTTCGAATTCTGGCCGGCGACGCGGGACCGGAATTCCCCTTTTGCGAGGAAGGGCCGTTGCCCTCGTGGACGGCCGCCTTGCATTGGTCGAAGCGGGAATCGTTGGGCGGCGTCAAGTATCTGCTGACCTTTCAGCCCTTCGCGCGGCTGCCGGCTCCGGTACAGCAAGCTTACATGGCCCAGGAACTGCATCTGCTGCCCTTTCCCGGCAGCCTGGTATTTTGGGGCGCCCAGCCTTATCTGCCGCTCGCGCGCGAGTTGCGGATGGCCATGCAGATTCCGTTGTTGCATCTAATCGAACGCCACGAGGCGCCCGGCGGCATCCGCGTTCCGCAATCGGGCTGGCTGCACGAACCGCGACCGGGGGAGCCTGCATCCACGAACGCGCACGGACCGGTCCGCAATCGTTTTCAGCGCACGCACCGCTGGGCCAGGGTCCATCGCCACGAAGACGAGTTGGCAGTCACCGAGCACGAGGACAAGGTGGCGCACGTCTTGTTCAGCACCGCGGCCGACGACCTTGGGCTGTATGGCAAGCCCATGGCTCGGAATTCGGAGATCTGGACTCGCGACTATCGCCTGCTGCTCAACGGGCCGCGGGCCGATCGACAGCGGCTCGCCCATGCGGCGAGCCGGCTGGCCGAAGGCGGATTGTTCGGCTATCGATTCGCCTATCCCGCGATGAGGGTCGGCCGGCATGAGGTCTATTGGCACCGCCCCCTGGCGGCCTTCTGGTCGGCGGAGCAGGGAAGGGCCGTCGTGCTAGCCGATGCGCCCTTGGGTTATCTGACCGCCTACGAGGCGGAGCGACCGAGCTTGGCGCATGCCGTGGAGCTGTGGCCCCGACTCTTGCGCCGCGCATCGCACGTGGCGGCGGCGGCGATCTTCGATTGCGACCACGACCACCGCTATCACCGCACGACGATCAATGTCCGCAAGCTGTTGGAGACCTGCGAACTGCTCGGCGGAAGTCCACTGGAGCGCCCGTTCGCCCGGCAATTGCTGACGTTGGCGAAACATGAAACGCTCGACGAGTGGCTCGCTTCGCTGCCGCGCCGCACCGTGAACGGGCCCGCGGGAGGTTTGCTGGCGGACGTGCTGCAGGACCGGCTCGCGCCACCCGAAGCCGGCCAGTCGCGCGGGCGCGGTCCCGACGCCGCTTTGACCTTCCGATACACGGCCAAGCGGTCGTTCGAGTCGGCCTATTGGAACACGATCGCCGAATTGTCGACGGGCATGTACGTAAACAAGGACAATGCCGACTGCGTTCAAGACGGCGTCACGCTGGCTGCTCGGCCGGGCCGCCAGCACCGCGACCTGGAGGCGCTTGGCGACCACTTGCTGGCCTATTATGCGAAGGTCATCGCGGGGAAGAAGCGGACGGGCAAAGCCTTGGCGGGCGAACTCCCCTTTCAGTGGCGCACCGACTTCGATTTCAAATGGTCGGGCGGCTGGCTCGACAATCAGCAGGCCTTGACCGAAGAACGCGATCTGATGGTCGTCATCCCTGGGCGCGACCGTCGCCGCGCGGTGATCATGGCCGACCACTATGACACCGCCTACATGGAAGATGTTTATGGCTATACGCACGGCGGCGGCGGACCGCGGCTGGCGGCGGCCGGGGCGGACGACAACCACTCGGCGACGGCGGCGCTGATGTTGGCCGCGCCTATTTTTCTCGAACTGAGCCGCGCCGGCAAGCTCGCCTGCGATATCTGGCTGGTCCATCTGACGGGCGAGGAATTTCCCTCGGATTGCCTGGGCGCCCGGCACCTCTGTCAACGCGTCGTCGAAGGAAGCTTGAATCTAAAGCTGGCGAATGGTAAATCGCACGACTTGTCTCGGACGCGCGTGCAAGGCGTCTACGTGCTCGACATGGTGGCCCACAACAACGACCGCGACCGCGACCTGTTTCAAATCTGTCCAGGGTCCAGCCCCGATTCGATGTGGCTGGCCTACCAGGCCCACAAGGCCAACCAGGCCTGGAACACGTTGGCGCCGCGTTGGAACCATCGCGTCGGACGTCGCGGCCGGTCGCGCGGCCAACGTAGCGCCGATGGGGCCACGATGCCGGAAATCGCGCTGCATCCGCTTCTGTCGGGAGAGATTCGGCCGCCCTACGACCCGCGCAGCACGCTCTACAATACTGACGGCCAGATTTTCTCCGACGCCGGCGTGCCGGTCGTGCTGTTCATGGAGAACTATGACATCAACCGGCAAGGGTATCACGACACCCACGACACGCTGGCCAATATCGATCTCGATTATGGGGCCGCTGTGGCGGCCATCGCGATCGAAGCCGTGGCCCGCGCCGCCACGAACGCGCCCCCTAACGAGCGCCGGCCGAAATCAAGGAGTGGATGATGCGGTGCAGCCGCGTTCAATGTAGCCCGGCCGCCCTCGGCCGCGCCGCAACACAAGACGATGTACGGCCGAGATGGGCCGCGTCACGCGCTCCAAGCTCAACGCTCGATGCGCAACTCCGGCGCTTTCTGCGCCAGGGCGTCGATCCCCGCGGCCGTCGTCCGGGTATCGACCAGATTCAAAGTGCGAAGGCTTTTCAGTGCAGCCAGTGCGGGCAGTCCGGCGTCGGTCACCTCGGTGCTTTGCAGCGAGAGCCCCTCAAGCTTGTCGAGTCCCTTGAGCTTCGCGAGTCCCGCGTCCGTGATTTTCGTGCCTAGCAGCCCCAAAACTCGCAAGCTCGGCAGCTTGCCGACGGAGGCCAATCCAGCGTCGCCGATCCTCGTGCCTAGCAAA
Organism: Pirellulales bacterium; assembly: GCA_035606815.1. Classification (GTDB taxonomy): domain Bacteria; phylum Planctomycetota; class Planctomycetia; order Pirellulales; family JAICIG01; genus JAICIG01. The sequence goes on along the minus strand of DATNEC010000664.1, from coordinate 7,666 downwards.
TTGAGCGTTTCCAGCTTCGCCAGACCGGTCAGGCGCTTAAGCCCCTCGTCGCTGATGCGGGTGTCGTAGAGGTTCAATTCCACAAGGTTCTTTAACGCAGCCAGGTGTTCAAGCCCCTCGTTGTCCAGCGGAGTGTCGCCCAGATCGATCGATTCCAATTTGGTCAAACCTTGCAGGCCCGCTAGGCCGGCGCCGGTAACGCGCGTATGACGCAGATCGAGATGTTGCAGCCGCTTCAACGATTTCAGGTGCTCCAGCCCGCGGTCTCCAATCTCGTCGCCGGTGAGCACCAAGGTTTGCAGGTAGGCCAGTTCGCCGATCGCGGCCAAACCATCGTCGGAGATTTGGGTGCCGATCAACGTCAGTTCTTGCAAGCCTTCGATGGCCTTCAAATGATCGAGTCCGGCATCGGTGATCGGAGTCAGGCCGAGATCCAATTCGCGCAGTTTTTTCAGTCCTTTGAGGTTCTCAAGACTGTCATCGTCGATTTGGGTGTCGCTCAGGTACAAACGGCTGAGACCGTCCAATTTGCCGACGTGCGCCAAGCCGGCCCCCTTCACGGCAGTGAATCCGAGATCCAAGGTCCGGAGTTTGGCGAGCCCGCTCAGATCCTCGAGGCCGTCGCCTGATACGCCGGTGTGCTTGAGATCCAAGGTCTGAAGATTCTTCAACCCTTTCAGATGCACGAGCCCCGCGTCGGTGACGTGCGTGCCGCCGAGATCGAGCGTCTCAAGGCTGGTCAGGCCCGCCAGATGTCGCAATCCGGCGTCGGTCAGCCGCGTTCTGAACAAATGGAGCGTTCTCAACTTCACATGCCCGGCCAGCGATTCCAAGCCGGCGCCCGTGACGGGGGTGTCCGAGAGGGCCAATTCGCGCAGGTTGGTCAATGTCGCAAGATGCGTCAACCCGGCGTCGGTAATGTGCGTGTTGTACAGGGTCAGCGTTTCCAGCTTTTTCAGTCCCGCAAGCGCAGCCAGGCCGTCGCCGGAGACGCGAGTGCCCCCCAAGTCCAGCCATGCAAGATCGGCCAGCCCCTTTAGATGCTCGACGCCTTGATCGCTGATTTGGGTGCGCCACAGGCTGAGCCAGCGCAAGTGGCTCAGCGACTTAAGCCGATTGAGGTCGGCGTCGGTAGCGCGAGTATTGCCCAGGTCGACCTTGACGATCGGCTGGTCCGGCGATTTGGCGTCGAACTCGACGCTGCCGCCCAAGGCGCGAATCTCGGCCACGAGTTGATCTTGGCTCTGGTTCGGCTTGGCCGCCGCCCGGACTGCGACGCCCCCCCCGTCGAACAAGCCGGCGCCCGCCAGCACGATCACGCAAAATCTCATGATTCACCCAAGGGATAAGGATGGTCCGCGACGACTAAAGGAAGATTTCCATGCTCGCCCCGCATGGTCGCTACAAGTTGGGGTGCGCAGCTAAGATAGCCTGCCCTATGAGGCCGGGCAAGAAGTTTTTGAAGACGGAAAGCCGACAGCCGCTCGGTTCCGCGCAGGGGGCGCCAGCGCCAAACAGCCAGCCGCTCATGCCCCCCGAAAGGCCGAAAAAACTTGGGTTCGGCGGATGGCATTGGTAGGATGTCTAGCTATGGACGATTATGACTCAAAATCCGAACAGCAAGCATTTGCCGAATTGATGGAGCGCGTCCGGCAAGGATCCGAAGATGCCATCAAGGAACTGCTCGACAAGTACGGTCCCTATGTGGTCTGGGCCGTCCGCAAGAAGCTCAACAAGCAGATGCGCTCCAAGGTGGATTCCGTCGACTTTACGCAAGCGGTTTGGGCCTCGTTTTTCGCAAATCGCGCCCATGCCGAACGACTCGACCGGCCTGAGGCATTGATCGCCTTCCTCATTCAAGTGGCGAAGAACAAGGTGGTCGACGAGTTTCGCCGTCTGTTCCATACTCAAAAGCACAACTTGAATCGGGAACGGTCTTTGGCCGGGTCGGCCGCCTTCGAAGCCGCCCAACTTGCCGGACGAGTGCCCACGCCGAGCCAAATCGCCGTGACAAACGAGTTGCAAGACAAGTTGCTTGCCGGACACCCTCCGCACTACCAACAGATTTTGGAATGCCGGCGGTTGGGAATGACTCAAGAGGAAATTGCTGCCCGCATGAATTTGAGCGTCAGAACCATCCAGCGGGCCATGCAAAAACTGTTTCCCGGAGAGAAATCGTGAAGAACCCGGGGGGTGCGGAACAGCCTCCGGGCTGCGATCCGGGAAGCCAGGGCGACGGCGCCGCGAAGCGCTCGTGGCTCGCCCGCTGGCGCGAATCTTGGCGAGGCATGAAGAAACTGTCCGCGACTGAATTCCCTGATCCCTCGGAACTGCCGCTCCGCGCGAACTCGGTGCTGTCGCGGGCTTACAGCGAATATTGCCGGCGGGAAGCAACCGGGGAACCGATCGATCGCAAGGAATTTTGCGGCGAATTCGCAGCCTACCAGCAGCCCCTGGCGCGGATGCTGGTCATCCATGATTATCTCAAAGCGAATGGCCGACTGTCAGCGAATTCCGAACTGCTGGAAGCCTGGCCGGAGACCGGCGAGATGGTCGGCGGCTTCAGGCTGATCGACGGTCTCGGCCTGGGAGCCTTTGCCCGCGTGTACGTCGCGGCCGAGCCTGCCGTCGCCGAGCGGCGCGTGGCGGTCAAAGTTTCCGTCGAAGGCGCCTCGGAGGCGGATATCCTCGGCAAACTTTCGCACCCGAATATCGTGCAGATTCTCTCGGTCGGGCACGACGAACAGTCGCGCTGGGCGTTGATCTGCATGCCGTATCTCGGCCAGGCGACGCTGGATGACGTGATTTGTCAGGTCTTTTCGTTTCCCGAAGGTTCCCCCCGCCGAGCGCAACGATTGTTGCAGGCGATCGAATTGCTGAATCGAGTGGGGGAGCCGGTCGAACCGGTCCCGCCCGACCCGCGGCTCGCGAAAAGACCGTACGTCGAGGGCGTGGTTCATCTGATAGCGCAGTTGGCCGATGCCTTGGCGCATGCCCATGCCAAGGGCATTTGCCATCGCGACCTGAAGCCTTCCAATGTGCTGTTGGATCCTGGCGGCAAGCCGATGCTCTTGGACTTCAATCTTGCCCTGGACGAGCAGGCCCTTGGACGGCGGCTCGGCGGAACGCTGCCCTACATGGCCCCGGAACAGCTTTATGCTACGGTCTTGGAGCCGCAAGCGGGGGGCGCGGCGGACCCCCGCTCGGATCTTTTTTCGTTGGGAGTCCTGGCCTACGAGCTGCTGTGCGGTTCATGGCCTTATGGGCCGATCCTGCCCGGCCTGCCCCACGATGAATTCGCCACCGAACTTTGGGAGCGGCAGCGGTCCGGCCCGGTGCGGCTCGCCGAGCGCAGCCGGGACATCGACCCCAAGGTTTCGTCGCTGATCCAGCGCTGCCTGGCGTTCGACCCGGCCGAGCGCCCGCAGACGGCCATCGCGTTGGCCGCCGCCCTGCGCGGCTGCCTATCGCCGGCACGGCGGGCGCGGCGATGGGCCCGCGCTCGTCGGGGCCGGGTGGCGGCGGCGGCCGGAGCCGTCGTCATCGCGGCGGTGTTGTTGGCGTATCACTTCGCGACACGGCCGCCCTATGCCGAACGCGAGTTGAAAGCAGCGGAAGCGGCCGTCGCCGCGGGCGACTTCGCCTCCGCGAACCAGCACATTGAAGAAGCGGTCGATTCCAATTTGCAAACGGAATTTCATGGCAAGGCGGCCGAATGCTACTATCGGATCGGCAAACTGGCCTTCGACAAACAAGAACATGGGCAAGCACTCGAACATTTCGAGCACGCCGCCCATTATGGCCTGGATCGTTGGGAACTGTGGTTCTACCGCGGCTTCGCGAATTATCGGATCGGAGAATACGTCTTGGCCGAGAGCGATTTTATCAAGGCCCAACTCCGCCCGGCGCCGGCTGGGTTCCCGGCCGCGTCCCCCCAGCTCATAGCCTGTAGGGGCGATTGCGCGCTGCGCCGAGGCGATGCTCGTGCCGCGCAGGCCGCGTATCGCGCCGCGCTAGCGCAGAACTTCGATTCCATTGCGATGCTCAACAACATGGGGCGGGCCACGTCTTTGAACGGCGCTTTGAACGGCAAACACTTGATCGAGGCCGAAAAGTACCTTACATCGGCGATCGAAAGGGCTAGCAAGGCATTCGCAAATGAGCGCGATCCGAAGCTCCAGCCGTTGTTTTACAATCGAGCGGTCAACGGATTCGATCGCTGCAAGGTCTCCGGAGAGAAATGCGATCCAAGGACGAAGCAAGACATCCGAATCGCGATCGAGTGCGGGCCCGATCGCGCATGGCCGTGGTGGAAAGCGGCGGAAATCCACAGTTGGATGACCGCCGACGGCGAGCCTGATTGGCTTCTCGCCGTTCGCTTCATGGAAGAAGCCGTCAAGCGCGGCTCGCCTTTTGACGAACCGGCAGCCAATCCCTTCTGCGGGAGAGTTCAAGAGGCGGTCCGCACGCGACCAGGATTCGATGATCTGCTCCGCCACCGCTCTCGCGGAAAAATGGACCCGCCTCCCGTTCAGCTCGACGTCTTGGACGAGATCGTGCGGGATTGAGGCCGCCCAGCGGGGTTTTTTGCGTTCTCGGCCATTCGGCCGGCCTGGATGTCCTTTTTGTGGTAAGGTTTCTTTACCGCCGTTCTCTTGGGAAATGTTGCACCTTTCCACGGCTAGAGGGGTCCGCACGAATTTTCTCGCGAATTTCGTGTCGGGTTGTTCTGTTCCTTCTCGATTGCTAGCTCGACGCCGCCCTTGAATCCCTTGCTTGGCCCGGGCAGGTCATGCGCCAAGCTTTGCTCAAGGCGATTTTCCGTCTGGGGGCTGGGCTTCCTCGCGAAGCCGCCGGACGCACGCTGTTTCGCTTTCCTTCACGGGACAATGTTCGGCCCTCTCCTTTTTCTCGGAGTCCAGAAGATGCTGTTTGGCTTTTTCTCGCCTGCTCGCCGCACCAAGCGCCGCGCGCCAAAAACGCGCTTCTCATTCGAGTCGCTTGAAAGACGACACTTATTGTCGTCGGCACCCGTCATAGACTACGTGTACGCCATGCCCACCGACGGCCACACCGTGAATGTTTCGGGACATGTGTCCGATTCCGATCCGAACGCAGGGTTGATCGGCGTTACGATCAGCGGGCCGGTCGCCGGCGAGGTCACCGCGGACTCCGCAGGCAATTTCAGCCTGACCGGCACGGCGGGAAGCTTGGGAATCGAATCGGCGGTGGCCTCCGATGGTGGAACGGGATTGTCATCCGCCCCGTTTCAATCGCCGATCCAGGACAACGCGCCGACGATCACGGGCCTGTCGGTGGGGCCGGCGGGCAATGGAAAATACGTGCTAATTTCAGGCTCGGTGGACGACGACGGATCGCCGGAAGGGCTGACGGTCAGTTTTTCCGGGGTCGTCTCCGGCTCCGCGACGACCGACGCTTACGGCGGCTTCAGCCTGTACACGCTGGCCTCGGGTCTCGGCACGGTCACGGCCGAGACGAGCGACATCTGGGGCGTCGCTGCGGAGCCGGTCTCGGCCGAGCTTGCCGTCGCGCCCCCCATGGTCCAGTTGGACGACGCGCTGGCCGATCCCAACGGCATGGTCACGATTACAGGCTACGTCTTCGGCATGGATCCCAGCAGCGACAGCGTCTCGATCTCAGGGGTCGTCAACGGCAACGTCGCTCCCGACAGCTCGGGCTCCTTCATTTTGACGTCCCAGGCGACCGGCGCGGGAACGATCACTGCAACGGCGACCGACGTCTGGGGACAATCGTCGACCTCGGCCCCGGCGAACGTAACCATCTACGACCCGCCGCCCCAACTCACGGGTTGGTCCGTAACTCAGTTGAGCAGTACCGACTTTTTGATTTCTGGGAATGTTTCAGATCCTACGTTGCAAGACGTCGCGGTTTCCTATAGCGGTGCAGCAAGCGGTCCGGTGTCTCTGGACTCAAATGGCGATTTTAGTTTTGAAATCATGATCGCCCCTGGCCAGGCATCTCCGTATATCACGATTTCAGTTAGCGATCCCAACAATGCGCCCAGCCAAACGAACATTGAACTGGCTTAAGCGCTTGATCTGAGGCGAGCACGGGTTCTCTTTCGCTCCGATCCATCGGGCACCACCTCTCCCCGATGGATCGGACGACAATCAATCAAGTGGAACCAGATTTTCGAGGCAATCGATGGGCGACGAACAACGCGCTTTGCACGAACTCTGCCGCCGAGTCGCCGCGGGCGACCCGGATGCGCGGCTGGAATTCTCCCGCGAGGTGGCTCCGCTGGCTGAGGTCATCGCTCGCCGCTGGCTTTCGACCGCGACGCATCGCCGCGCCGCGCCGGAGAAAGCGGCATCGGGGCCGTTCGACGCAGCGGCGTCGCCCGACGCCTTCGGGCGCGTCGGCGAGACGGCGGTCGCCCGCGTCGCGCTTCGCATCTGCCGGTCGCTAATCGAGGGGTTCCGCAACTCGCGGTCCCGTCCGTCCGCGGAAACGCTTGTGCAACGGCTGTCGTGGCAGACCGAACTCGTCTCCGTCGCCGATTGACGCGGCGGCGACTGGCTGCCCGGGCTGCATTGTGTAGAATGCACGATGTCAGCCTGCGCCACTCAGTTTTTTTAACGTTGCCATGCCCGCCGACGAAGACGAACTCTACCAGGAGCGTATCCTGGAGCATTACGAGGAGCCCTACCATCGGGGGCATGCGGCCTCTCCGACGCATGCTCACGAGGACGACAATCCGCTGTGCGGCGACTTCGTCCACATCGACCTGGCGATCGACGAATCGGGCCGGATCAAGGAAGCCTACTTCGACGGCGATGGATGCTGCATCAGCCAGGCCTCGGCCTCGATGCTGATCGAACAAATGGACGGCAAGACGGTTGACGAAGTCAAGCATTTCAGCGCCGACGACATGCTCAAGCTGTTCGGGGCGAAGTTGACGCCGAACCGGCAAAAGTGCTGCCTGCTTTCGTGGCGCGTGTTGCAGTCGGCCATCTATTCGCCCAAGGCCGAAGGAAAGGCGTCATGAGCGTTCTCGATGCCGAAGCGCTGCGGCCCGATTTTCCGATCCTCTCCGCGGTGCTGCATGGCAAGATGCCGCTGGTCTACCTGGACAACGCCGCCACCACGCAGCGTCCCCGGCAGGTGATCCAGGCCCTGGTCGACGTCTACGAAAAACAATATGCCAACGTTCATCGCGGCATCCACTGGCTGAGCGATCAAAGCACCGATCTCTATGAAGAGGCGCGCGAAAAGGTCCGTGTCTTCATCGGCGCCCGCGATCGCGAGGAGGTGCTGTTCACTTATGGAACGACGGAAGGCATCAACCTGGTGGCCCGCAGTTGGGGCGACGCCAACGTCGGCGCCGGCGACGAGATTCTGCTGTCCGTCATGGAGCACCATTCCAATTTGGTCCCCTGGCAGCAATTAGCGGCGCGGACCGGCGCCGTGCTCAAGCACATTCCGATCACCGACGACGGGCTGTTGGAACTCGACCAATTGCCGAAGCTGTTGGGATCGCGCACGAAGCTGGTGGCGGTAACGGCCGTTTCCAACGTGCTCGGCACGATCAACCCAATCGAGGAAATCGTCCGGCAGGCCCATGCCGCGGGCGCCGTGGTGCTCGTCGACGCCGCCCAAAGCGCGCCGCACCAGGCGACCGACG
>DATNEC010000663.1:0-4839 GCA_035606815.1 Pirellulales bacterium | reverse complement strand
CCGTTGCGCGGCGAACGTTCGCCTGCCGAACAGCCGCCACGGGATGCGGCACTTCGAAGCGACGGCGCCCGCGCCAGCGCAAGCCATCGAGCTTCTGCTGGCGAAGGTCGAAGCCTGGCTCGACGCCCACCGCTAGTGCATCTTGCGCTGAAGTCTCAATCGAGCCACGGATGGAACACGGATAAAACACGGATTGGTCGAGCCGAGGTTTGAGTCGGAAAGGATTTTGTATTTTTCCGTGTTCGATCCGTGTTTCATCCGTGGCTAAAGCCTTCCCCTTCATCGCATCGCGCTTTTGATGCCAACCGGCGCGGCGCGGAATTCGGCGGCGAAAGAATACCTCGCCAGGCGGTCCAGCGTTCGCTTCAGGCTGGCGCTCGCGCTCGCCTGCTGGCCGGCCTCGGCTTCGCGAGAGAAACCATCGAAAGGCTTGTAGCAGGTGCGATGCGCTCGGAACGGCCCCGGCTCGGTCGTCGCACGGGGCGCCGCGGTCTGCCAGGGGCGGGCGGCCATCGCCAATTCGGCGATCGCCAACTCGCTGCGCTGGTCGCCGTTTTTGCCGGCGAAATACGATTCCTGCTGCTCGGCCAACTCGATCGCGGCCCGCTCGGCCTCGGCGTCTCCGGCAAGATAGAGGCCGACGAACGCTTTGGCCTGGCCGCACTCTTCGACGGTCTTGAAAAAGTAGCGTTTGAAACGGCCTTTGGCCTGCGCCGACAGGACCACCCAATCGCCGCGCCATTCGCCCGGCACGATGAACCGCAGAGAGAGCGTCTTCACGCCCTCGAACGGGGTGACGGCCGAAGGCTTCATCTTGAAGAATACGCCATGCTCGTTGTCGAGCGTGCCGCTGGCGATGACGACCTTGCCTTGCGGGATCTTTTTCGAAGTCTCCTGCGTTTGATTGCGATGCGTCGTGTTGGCATTCACGGCGGGCAGCGCCTGCGTAAGCACCAGGCCGTTGTTCTTGCCGTCGCGCGCCGTGACCGACAAGTTGGTGCCCAGCGAGCCGCCGAGCGAATTGATGGTTTCCGTCGTTTTGGTGATTTCGATTCCGTCCTTCGCGTCGACTTCAAGCTGCGTCTTCGGCAAGAAATCGATGACCCGCAGCCGCTCGGCGGGGCTGGTGATTTCGAACAGCAATTGTTCGAGGTCTCGTTCCTCTCCGCTTTCGAGCCGCACCGTGAGCCGCAGATTGGCTTCGATCACCTTCTCGTTCGGGTGCAGCAGGGCGAAGGCCTGTTGCGTGACGTCGCGGCATTCGACGACGTAGCCCAGGTCGAACACGGCTTTGGGCGGCGCCGCGCTGGCCGTCGAGGCGGCGAGTGCTAGCATCAAGGCGGCCAGAGAGAAGCAGCGGGATAGGAAAGCAAGAGCGTTCATCGACGGACCCTTCCTTTCTGCCGAGGCGATGTGGCGTAATCTTAGTCCTACGCGGATGAAACCGCGGACGTTCGGTTTTCTAAAGAAATTCGACTTCACGACGGCCGGAGAGGTTCGCGCAACTCGCCCAAACTCCGTCGCTCGCTTGAGCCGCCGAAATCGAGACGGCGCTTTGCGCGGTTGGGCGAGATTATTGCGGGGACGCTTCTGCTACGGTTCCGCGCGGCGCGGCTTGGGCTTGCGGCGCAGCGCGGCGACGCAGATCTCTTGCCGGTTGTGCTGCAACTGGCGGGCGCGAAGATAGGGAAAGCCCCACGACTTGATTCGCTCAAGATACTCTGGAATGTCATCAGCCAACTTCCAGTCGAGCAATTTGAGCGTCAGCAACAGCCCGCGAATGTTGACTTGCTTGTGCGCTACGATCGGCTCGACGGCGTCGAGCGTGTAGCTCGGCGCCACATTCATGTCGGTCATCAGCCAGCGGACGTTGCGAAAATCGCGGCGGCGGACATCGGCGCCGCGTTTGCGAAGGTGCAAGAAATTCGGTTGGGCCAATACCGCCGGGTCGACCGCCGCCGGGTCGATGCCGGCGACCAGCAGCCCGCGGCGCAGCAGGGCCTGGCACGATCCGCCCGGCGCACAGCCGAGTTCGGCGGCGCGCTCGCCGGCGCGAATCGGCAGCCGCGACCAGCGCAGCGCTTCCTCCATTTTTAGGTACGCGCGCGAGACGGCGTCGTCCGGAAGTTTCAGGCGGCTTAAGCCGCCGGGCCGCCGCGAAGCCCACGAGCGGGCGCGATGATAGCCGATCCACCATTCATCCGGCTGCACGAGCACGCAATCGAGCGCCAATTCGCCGGCCTTGGCCGCGGGCCGGTCTTGGAGCGCGGGCGCGCCGGCATCGGCCCGCCAAGCGCCGCGGATGGCGGCTTCCGCTTCGGCCGCGGCCGGGGTCAGCGCCGGTTCGTAGCCGTGGTCGCCCGGCGCGAGGCGATCGCGCTCGAAGACGTGCAGCCGGGCGAACGGCCGCATCCCGGCCAACTGCCGCACTTGCCGCGCCCGCTCGTCGAGCGATTCGCCGGCGGCCTTGCCCAGCGAAAAGGCGTAGCTGCGAGCGAAAACGCTTTCGAGATTGAAATCTTCGGCCAGCCCGTGTGCGGCTGGCAGTTTGAACGTGAGAAACCCCGGCCGCGAGTAGGCGAAGCGGAACTCCGGCCAGCGGCGCGCCAATTCGCCCTTGACCGCGCGCTCGGCGCCGATCTGGCAGGTAATCATCAAAAAAGGCGCGGGTTCAGGCGTGGACATTGAGGAAGACGCTACCGTTTTTGGAAAGGAGATGAGGGGATGAGGAGGAGATCAGGAGATGGGGAAGCCCGGCCGAGCGATAGGGCCGCCGGTATTGATTTGGCCAATCAGTTGTTTTGGGAAATCAGATGATGGGATTGCCAATTTCCGTTGTCGCGTCACGGGCCGAATGCAACAGGCGCACCACCTCAATCCCGTTGGGAAGCGGTCGATAATAGGCTGCATAATTCTTGAAGCGATGAATCTGCCAGCGCCGCAGGCCATGCGCCTCGGGATGGTTGAAAGAACACAGCCCGCCCAACAAAGGATGATCGGCGAGGAAGCTGAACGTGGCTTCCACCGCATCGAGGAAACGTTCGGCGGCATCCGGACTGTGGCGCGAAATAAAATCAACGTGTTCGAGCAGATCCTGCCAGACTGCCGGCCTCTTGAGAATCTGCTTCGCCATCGCTCGCGCTGGCCTTCAACCCGTCCGGCGGCCAGGCTCGGGGCGTTGAATTCGACTGCGCAGCTCGCTCCAATCCCCCGACGTCATGGGTGTCGGTTCGCCGCTCTCCAGCCCTCTGACCACTTCGGCTTCGAGTGACGCCTGGGCGTGATCGGCGCGCACCAATTCGCCGATATAGTCGCTCACGCTCCCATATCCCCCTTTGGCCATTTGAGCGAGAATGAACTCTTGCATGCTGTCAGGAAGAGAAATATTCATCGTTGGGTTTTGCCTATCGACCCGCTGTCACATTAGGAACGAAGTCACCCTCCTGCAATGTTACATTCTACGCCTTTCGATACGTCGTGTCACCTACTCCGTTGTGTCATCTACTGCGGGATCTGCCGCAACGTATAGTGCGCTTCGGCGGGAAAGAATGCCTGGCTGGCGGGAACGAGCGGCTTCAGCCGAAACTCGTAGACGAAGCCCGGCTGCAATTGTTCGAGCGCGAGCGCCGCTTGCCGGCCGCCTGCGGAGACCGCCACCGATTCGACCCGCACGTTTTCGCGATCGACGTCGGCGCCGCCGTATGCGGGCGTCGCAGTGCGGCGATAGCGAGAAACCGCATAGTTTCGCGCGTCGCCGGCCATCGACGCATCGACGCGCCCGGCGAAGTCGATCGTAAAGCCGTCGCGCGCGGCATGCACCGCGGCGATCCCGGCGGGCAGGTCGCCGTTAGGCCGCAGCCGCACGATCGAGCCGGTGTTTTGCCCGCCGCCCCAGCCGCTGTCGCGCAGATTGCCGACATACACGTCGCCGTCGGGCGCCACGCCGCAGACCACAGGCCCCTCGAACGTTTTTTGGCCCGGCTCCGGTTCCGCGCTCAACGGATAGGCGGCGCCCTGGTATGTGTCGCCAATGCGGTCCAAGCTCAGGCGAATCAATCGCCGCGTGTCGAACTCGCAGCCGATCAGATGCCCTTCGTGAGGACCGAACAAATCGCGGCCCAGCTTCGCGCGCACTTCGGGCGGCGTGTCGAGGAAGCAGATGCCGTTGATGCTCCGCGTCCACGGGTGCGGAATCTCGATCGCCGCCGGCTGAAACGGCGGTTGGAAGCCGGGCTTTTGTTCCAACTTGTTGATGAAACCGTAGCGCGCGCCGGCGACGAGATGGTTCAGCTCGTTGAACGGCGTGTAGTTGCCTTGGTTGTCGGTGCAGAACAGATCGCCCAAGCGATCGAGCGCCAGTCCCATCGGAAACCGCAGCCCGGCGGCGATCGGCCGAATGGCAAATAACCGCGGATCGTCGGACGTGGGCCGGCGCGGCTGAAGCTCGACGACGCTGCCGCGCAAATAGGCCGCCCGCGGGCTGCGGTTGTCTTGCTGGCACGGCAGGCCGACGTAGTAGTTTCCCTGGCGATCGCGCGGCAGGCCCACGGCCCAGTCGTGATAGTCGGCCGTGTAGCCCCAGTCCGCCGCCGCGACTTGGCTGCGATCGGCGCGCCCGTCGCCGTCGCGATCGGAGAGCCGCAGCAGGGCGAACTTCGCGCAGACGTCGATCGCGTCGCCCCCCGTTTCGGCATCCCGCGCGGCGGCGATGCCGTAAGGCGCCGGCAAACCGTCGGCGAACATCGTTTGGCGGTCTTCGAGGCCGTCGCCGTCGGTGTCCTGCGCCCGCCAGACGCTTCCTTTGAGCGAACAAAAGATGAGCGTTCCGTCGTCTCGCCA
>DATNEC010000650.1:0-3400 GCA_035606815.1 Pirellulales bacterium | reverse complement strand
CTCCAGATTCGCCGCAGCGTCTCTTTCGCGGCGGTCTCGAATTTGTTGGGAACGCGCGGCGCGGCGGGCTGAAGGCGCGGAGGAGGCGGCAGATGCAGCGCCGGCTGCCGTGAAGCGCCCGAAGGGGGCGCTAAATCGGGTCTGGCCGGGCGCTCGGGCATCGGCTCGGAGACCTCCTCTGCCACGATCTTGGCTGCTTCCGGCGATACCGGTTCGGGAACGGCGCGTTCGGCCGGAACGACCGCGGGCGTCGCCTCCGCCGCGGGCGAAGGTTTCTGCCCGACGCCGCCGATGGACTTAAGCTCCGCTCGCAGGGCGCGGAACTCCCGCTTCAGGTTGCCCAGGCCGGCTTCCTGCTCTCGCCGCACCTTGACCAGCAAGACGACTGTCGCGATCGGCAGCACCAAGCAGATTCCCAATCCGCCGAGCGCGAGAAGCAGCAGGATATCGTCCATCGAGGGGCCTTTTTTCAAGCGCCGCTGGTTTCAAGCGGACTTGCCGAATCTACAAGCCGCCCATTCGGGGCGTGAGATAGCAGCGGATATCACGCGGAAAGCCGAAGCGAAGATCGTTATGTCGAGGCATAACCGGCGCCTTGCTTTGCTCGCTGGGTTCACCAATCGCGGGCTTCGCCGATGGCGTGCTGCATCAGAATCAGCAAGGCGTTCGGATCGTAGGGCTTCCGAACGAAGTACTGACAACCCGCGGCGCGCGAGCGGCGGATGATGTCGGGCCGCTCCATGCCGCTGAGGATGATGACGGGAATCGAGCAGGTCTCGGCGGAGTCGGCGAGTTCCTGGCAGACCGAAAACCCGTCGGCGTCGGGCAGCCGCAGATCGAGCAACACTAGGCTCGGAATCTCGCGGCGCGCCGTCTCCAGCCCTTCGTCGCCGCTGGCGGCCACCAGAATTTCATAGCCTTGGCGGTTGAGCCGCTGGCTGAGCACATCGACCATCGCATCGTCGTCGTCGATGATCAGGATTCGCTGGGGACGATTCGGGGCGAGGGCCCTGGGCTGGGGCTGTTCCAACAGGTGAGCATGCATGCTTTGGCGCCCGGCTTGTATCGGTCCGGAGGGTCGGTGCGGACCTAATGGGGGTTTTTGGGCTTTTACAACCCGGCGAGGTGTGCAAACGTAGACCGCCCTTGGCGCGATGTCAAAACAGGCGGAACATTTCGATCGCGAAAACCGGGGGAATTCGCCGCCGCTGCGCCGAATTTAACGGCTTTGCCGACTTGTGGGCTTTGTCGCGAGGCTTAAAATAGTCGGCCTGAGTGCCATTTATCAACTGAAGGAGTTGCCCAAACGATGTCTGGACCGATTGTCCGTTCTGGCCAGCCCGGAATTCTCGAGGAATTGGGATAGCGTGTTTGCCAAGAAGGCTGGAACCAAGACCGCCGCCAAAACCGCGACCGCTTCGAAGGCGAAAAAATCGGCGCCCAAGAAGAAAAAGAAGGGCGGCAAGTAGCTCGGCGCGGTTTCTCGCTCAAGGCGGTTTGCGTTGCCGCGCGCTCGTCAGATGGCGGGCGTTTTGCGTGCGCTCTTCGGCCGTCAGTTGCTGCAAGAATTCGGGCGAAGCCCGATCCAGCACGATGATCTCGCTCTTCGCCCGCGGATCGTCCAGCGGTCGGACGATGCAAATCACCTCCGCCCCGGCGCCGCGCCTCCGGATCTCGGCCAAGGCGGCCGCCTCCTCTTGCGAGAGGCCGCCGGCGGCTGCCGGCCTATCGAACGCGGCCGGTTGCTTGGCATCGCTGGTTTGCATCCAGCCGACGGTCGCACGGTCTTTTGCCGGACCCGGCATTTCATCGGCCATGGCTGGCGGCGCGGCGGTCGCCAGCGACGCGTTGCCCGTCGCGGGATCGGCGACTTCCAGACACATCTCCGCCACGCCCATCCGGTCGAGTTCGGCGTGGATCGGCGCCAGCGCGGCATACAGCCCTTCGTCGTCGGCCGGATCGGCGGCATTGCAGACGCCGATCACCAGCCCTTCGGTGGTGAACAGCCCTCCGCCGCTGCGGCCCTGCACCGGTTGACCGGCGACGACCAGGTTCGGCGGACCCAGAAACTTGTCGATCGCGGTCACGCGGCTGAAACGGGCCGTCGGAGGGTCGCCGTGATTGCAGCCGATGTTGATCACCGATTCGTGGGCTTGCACGCTGTAGCTTGCCGGCGCGATCCGGGCCGCAACAACCGGAACTCCCGGCCGAAAGCTGACCAACCCCACGTCGCTCTTCAGATCGTAGCCGACCAACTTGCCGGGCACGCCTTGCGGGGCGCCCGGGCCGAACAGGTCGATCAGGATCGGCCCTTTGCCCTCCGAATCGCGAAACACGTGCGCGCAGGTCAACACCAACGCTTCGCCCGAGCGAGCGTCGATGATCGTCCCCGAGCCGACCGAATGGCTGCCGCCGTCGTCGATCTTCAGCCGCACGCTGGCCGCCAACAAGCGGCGGGAGACCGCATCGGCATGGGCCTGTTCGGGAGCTTGCAAAGCCGAAGCGTAGGTCGCCGGAGCGCTCTGGGCGGGGGCTGCGAAGGGTTGGGCGAAGGGATCGATCGTCGTCGATTGGCTTGCGCCGCCGGCGATCGCAAGCGGCTCGCCGCTCTGCGTGCTGGGGAAGGGCGTGCGCGGCGTCGAGTCGGGCGATTGGCCGCGCGCGACGGCGGATTTCGCCGTCTTCGGCCCCGCTCCGGCCGCCTGGAACATCCGCTCCAAGTCGGCCAGGCTCTGCGGGCCTTCGGCGCGGCTCGCTTCGCGGCCGCCGACCAGCAGCACGAAACAGGGAATCTGCGTCACGCGGAATTGTCGGGCCAACTCCCGCTCGCGGTCGATGTTGACCTTGCGAACCGGGTAGCCGCGCTGGGCGAGGCTCTCGACCGTGCCGTCCATCTGGCGGCAGGGGCCGCACCAGTCGGCATAGAAATCGACGAGCACCGTTTCCGGGGCGCCCGTCAGGGCCAGCGCCAAGACCGCCGCTTGCAATGAAACCATTGGGTCCCTCCATGGACGTTACAAACCACCGCCCGATCGTCTTCGTCGGCCACGGCCCGGATCCTTCCAAGCCACGAAGCTCTCGCTTCTCAACCGACGGCGGGTAGACGATCCGCGCCGAACTTGTCACGCTCGAAATCAAAAGCGGGCGACATCTTGCGCGGGCGCGGAAATTCTTACAATCCCAATCCGCCCAGGTTTTGCCCTCGCCCCCCGAGAAACCCCGCCTAACGCTTCAATTGTTGGGAAATTTGCAGCAAATTGGCGTTGATCTGCCGCAGCGTGGCGCGGCGCGAACGGAACACCAACAGCACCGTCGACAGGCCCGCCGCGACGAGCGTCACGAACGACAGCGACCCGCAGACGATGGCCATGGCCGTTAGCTTGGCGAGCATCAGAAATGG
>DATNEC010000634.1:0-17684 GCA_035606815.1 Pirellulales bacterium | reverse complement strand
TCATTTGCTGCGGCACGTCCATTCTCCCAATTCTCTTTCAATGGAGACAGATCAAGGGATTTTGAGAGCGCAAGAGAAGGGCCAACTTGCGGTTGAACCGCAAATTGGCCCTAGTGGAGGCGGCGGGAATCGAACCCGCGTCCCGTAACATTTTCACGCCAGCTTCTACGTGCGTAGTCGGATCATTTCCGCTTTGGCCCGCGAAAGCCCCAACCGACGGGGTCTTTTGCAGGCAAGTCGGGCACGGTTTTTAGCCCCGGACGTTCCCAACGTTGGTCCGGGACGATTCGGAATTGGTAACCGGCTTTTGGGCCTCTCCGACGAAAGCCCGCAGTCGGGGTTGCCTTTAGTTAGGCAGCCAAAGCGTAGGTATCTTCGGCAATTGAAGATATTCGGTCAGCTTTTAACGTGGCCAACTGACCAACCACGGCACGCCACTTGCGCTTCAGGCTGTCCGGTCGAACCCTGTTCGCCCCCGAAAGGCCAAGGCAAGTCTTGGTATCGGTCGATTATATGCGGTCCGTGAGGCCATGACAAACGGGTGGGGCGAGCGCGGAGCGGATCAGGCGCCGGCAATTGGCGAGCAGGGGGCGTCAGCCTCCTGGTGATCGCGAAGGAGTTTATGAACCAGCCGAGGCCGAAAACTGCCAAGCCAGCACAACGGCCCCCAAGCCGATGCACCACCAGCCAAACCAGTGCAGCCGGCCGGAACTCAGCACTTTGAGCAGCAGCCGCAAAGAGACCAGCCCGACGAAGAATGAAACCGTCGCCCCGACCGCCAATACGCCGGCCGAGGAACTGATCTCCGCCCCGCGAGCCAGCTTCCACAGCGCGACGGCGACGGCGCCAGAAATCGCCGGGATCGCCAGCAAAAACGAAAATGTCGCCGCGTCGTCCCGACGCAAGCCGACGGCCAAGCCGCCGGCGATCGTCGTCCCGCTCCGCGAAATGCCGGGCAGCGGCGCGGCGGCCTGGCAGGCGCCGATCAGCAACGTCTGAGCGTAAGTCAGCTGCTGATAAGCCAGCGGGCCTTCGCTGCGCCGGTTGATCCACAGCAACATGACTCCGTTGGCCAGCAACATCGCCCCGGTCAGTCGCGGATCGGTCAGCCAATCCGAAAAACGCTCTTCAAGCACGATGCCGACGATGCCGGCGGGGATCGTCCCGGCGATCAGCAAGCCGATCACGCGCCGGTCGGCGCCCAGCAAGCGGAGAATTCGCCGGAAGTAGATCACCAGGATGGCGAGCAAGGTGCCCAGGTGCAGGATGATCGTCTCCAGCAGGTCGCCTTTGGGCAGCGCTTCGCCGCTGAACAAGCCGAACAGCCGATCGGCGACCACCAAATGCCCGTCGGAGCTGATCGGCAGGAACTCGGTGATGCCTTGGACGACGCCCAGGATGACGATCCGCAGATAGAGCATGTCGCTTCGGGGCCTGGTGCTAGCAATGGCGGGGAAACTCGAAAGTATAGCTTTGCCTTGCCGGTTCCGAGCAATTTGGCATAATGAGGAAATCGTCTTTTGCGACGTGTTGTCGCCTTGTTTCCCCGTCGAGCAAACCCCTGGAGGACGTTGATGTTCAAGAATCTGAATCCGGAAGCGCTGGGACTCTCGACCAGCCAGAACGAATTGATCGAATTGGCGCTTTCGTTCGGATTTCGGGGCATCGACCTGGATGTGGTCGAGTTTGCGGCCCAAGTCAAGGAGCAAGGACTACCGAAGGCGCGCCGGCTGTTGGACAGCGCCAAGCTGAAGATCGGCACGTTCAAGCTGCCCGTCCGCTGGTACGCCGACGAGGCGACGTTCCGCGGGGATTTACAGAAACTTCCCGATTTGCTCGGGCCTGCGGTGGAAATTGGGGCCACGCGGGCATTGACGGAGATCGAGCCGGCCAGCGACGAGCGGCCCTACCATCAGAATTTCGAGTTCCATCAAAAACGGCTGGCTGAACTGGCCGCGGCGCTCGAGCCGAAGGGCGTGCGGCTGGGCGTGGGGTTCTCGGCGGCGGCGAGCGATCGCCAGGGCAAGGCCTTCGAATTCATTCACACGCTCGATGCCCTGCTGATGCTGCTGGGCATGACGCCGGCGAAGAACCTGGGCGTTTCGCTCGACTTGTGGCATTTGTGGGCCTCGGGCGGATCGTTCGATGTCGTGCGAACGAAGCTGAAGCCGGAGCAGATCGTGGCCGTGCAACTCGCCGACGTCGCCGATCCAGGAGCCGAGCCGGAGGGCCAGCCCGTCGCCAGCCGCCGCTTGCCCGGCGAAACCGGCACGATCGACACGCCTGCGGTCCTGACGGCGCTGGCCGAACTGGGATACTCAGGCCCGGTGACGCCGCTGCCGCACAGCAGTCAATTCGCCGGCCTGCGGCGCGACCAGATCGTGAAACTGACCGGAGAAAGACTCGATGCCGCTTGGAAAGCGGCCGGTTTGAGCCCCGCCGGCAAGCTATCTGCCGTGGCGGGGCGATAAGGCAACGCCCTTGCTGCACTTCGATCGCGGACTCAAGCTGACCAAGGCCGACCTGGCGATCGACTTTCGGCGGCGCCAGCCGCGGGCTTTCATCTCGCACGCCCACATCGACCACATGGCGCGCCACCAGTACGCGCTGTGTACGCCGGAAACGGCGAAGCTCTATCATCTCCGGCTGGGCGTCCGCGACGTGCTCGAAATGCCCTATCGCCAGTCAATCGAATGGGCCGGGGTCCGCCTGACCACGTATCCGGCCGGCCACTGCCTGGGTTCGGCCATGCTGCTGGCCGAGGATGATGGCCGGACGATGCTCTATACGGGCGATTTCAAGCTCGGCGAATCGGCCACGTCCGAGCCGGCCGAACTGCCGCGGGCCGATATTCTAGTCATCGAAAGCACCTACGGCGAGCCGCAATATCGCCGCCGGCCGCGGGCCGATGTCGTCGCGGAGCTGCTCGACGTCGTCCGCGCCGCGATCGATCGCGAGGCCACGCCCGTCATCCAGGCTTACACGCTCGGCAAAAGCCAGGAAGTCACCCGGCTGTTGACCTTGGCGGGGATTCCGGTTTTGCAGCACCCGAAGGTCTACGAAGTCAGCCGAGTCTATGCGGCCTGCGGCGTCGATCTGGGCGATCATTCCGTCTACCCCGGCAAGTCTTTACCGGGCCATGCCGTGGTCACGCCGCCTTATATGCACCGCGGCGGACATTTGCCGGGCCTCGGGCGCAGCATCTCGATTGCGGTCACGGGCTGGGCCATGGATGCCCGCGCTCGCGGGCGGCTGGCGACCGACCATGCGATTCCGCTGTCCGACCATGCCGATTACGACGACTTGTTCGCGGCCGTCGAACGAGTCGCCGCACGGACGATCTACTGCACCCACGGACCGTTGAGCTTCGTGACCCGGTTGCGAGAGGCCGGCTTCAACGCCTTTCCGCTCGACGGGCGCGCGGGGGACGAAAGCCATCGGGAGTCGAAGGTGCAGCGGCTGCTGTGCGGCTTCTGACGCGAAGGCCGTCTACCCGGCACTTTTCGCCTGGCGCCGGCTGTGCCGAAGGCGCCGCCCGCGCCATTCGCTCTGTGACGGCTGTTCGGCGCGGGATTGGCCGCGACCGGCGCACCAGGGCGCTTTTGCTCAGCGCGATCTTGGCCGCCGGACGATTCGTTCTAATGAGGTTCGCCGACACGGATGCGGCGACGGGCGGCACAATCGCTCCAGTAGACGCGGCGCCTTGCCGCGTTCGAAGCTGAGGAACGGTCACGGACGGATGATTCTTCGCCGCACCCATGCGCGTTTGGTTCGCTATGCCGGGCCGCTGATTGGTTCGCTGCTGCTGGCCGGCTGCGATGCCATGCCCGGCCGCCCGCGTGATCTGGAGACCATCAACGGCGACCCGGCTTCGGGCCTTCCGGCGACGTCCACGTTGCGGCCGTGCGCAGAGCCGGTGCTGCAGCCCATTGGAGAAGCCAGTCAAGTGCTGGCGGCCTCGCATCCGATGCCGCTGGCGGTCGAGCGGATGCTGGAAGTCGAGCGGATGCCGGCGGTCGAGCGGCCGTTTCCCATCGTCGCCTCGGAATCGACGTTGCCCGGCGCGTTGCCGCGCGAGCCGGCGGCCGTCGTCGAGCGGAGGCCCCAAGGCCCGCCTTCCCAGAGCGGCCCCGCCCTGTTCGCCGCCAACGGATCGATGGAGACGCCCGGCGCCGAGTTCGGCCCACCGCCCCTGCCCGGCGAGTCGGGCGAAGAGGCCCGCGCGCTGAATGCGAAGACGATCGCTCGGCCGGCGGTGCGTTCGAAACGAGTCGTCAAGCCAGACGCTCGCCCCCGGACTGGCCCGGTGACTCCCGAACTTGCTCAGCCCGCGGCGCCGGCCTTGCGACGCGAGTCGGTGATGGCGCCGTCCGCGCCGCGGCCCTTGCCGAGGGCGCCCCGGCGGTCGCCCGAGCAAGAGGCGGTCGCTCGGCAGGCCGAACGGCAGGTCAGGCGTGGTTACAACTTGGCCGCGCGCGGCGCGCTCTATTCGGCGCGTTCGCAGTTTATCCAGGCCCTGCGGACGATTGCGCAGGCGCTCGACGTGCAAGCCGGCGGGCGCCGGCACAGCGAGGCCCTTGGCGCCGGGCTGACGGCCCTGGAGGAAGCCGAAGACTTCGTGCCACGCGGGTCCAACGTCGAAGCCGACTTGGATGTGGGCGTCATGGTTCGCGGGCATCGCACGCCCATTTTGAAGGACGCGGCGGCCGGCGAGTTGGTCGCCGTGCTCGCACAGCAGCGGTATTACACCTACGCTCAAGAACAATTGGCGATTGCCGCCGGCCGCGAAGAAGCCGGGTCGATGGCCTTGTTCGGCTTGGGCAAAACCTACGGCACGCTCGCCGCTCAGCAATCCCCGCAAGTCGTGGCGCCCGAGCCGAAGGCGATGGTCTTCCACCAGGCGGCCTTGACGGTCGACGGCGGCAATTATCTGGCCGCGAACGAACTGGCCGTGCTGATCGCTCGCTATGGCCGATACGACGTAGCGCGAGAGCTGTTGCGGCACAGCGTCGCGATCTCCCCGCAATCGGCGATCTGGCAGAACCTCGCCGTCGTCCATCGGCATCTCGGCGAGACCGAGTTTGCCGTTTCGGCCGAGAAGCAAGCCGCCGAGGCCGTGCGCCGCGAGGCCATCGCGGCGGCGCAGCCGTCGAGCGCGGCGCCGGGCGACTTGCAGTGGGTCGATCCGGCGACCTTTGCCGCCTCGACGAAACCCGGCGCCGATTTGCAACGCGCGGCCAACGATCGGCAAGCGGACGCCAAGGACCGGCCGCAGGCCGAAGAGGCCAAGGGGCTAATGCCCTGGTTGCCGCGGACTTCGCGAGCGGCCTCAGGCGGAGCCGATCGACGCTAGGGACGCGACGCCCGCACCGCCCATGCGGGAGATCGCGATAACGCCACAGACGCAAAACGCGAAATCCGAGGAACATGCGTACTTCCATGAGGAATGAAACAGCGGTGATCGGAGGTCGTTCAAGCGCCGCACGCGGCCCGGCAGCAGAGCGACCTTGGCGCTGGTTCGCCGCTTTCGGGGCCCTTGTTGGCGTGGCGCTGGCCGTCTGCCCGCGAACGGGCGCATCCGGCCCTGCCGAGTGCGTCGCCGAAAAGCAAGCGTCTGCCTCCGGTCATTCCCACTCCGCGATCCCCGCTGGGCGTTCCGCGCTCGAAGCTGCCGCGTTCGGCGGCGAGATCCAACTCTGCCAGGCGCTGGGGCCTGCCGCGCCCTATCCGATCGCGGGGGTCGATTGCGCCACGGCGAATTGCGGCGAGTTGGGCTGGCGGGCGGCCCGCCCGATTCCCTGGCAACGCTACGCCCAAGGCGAATATGTAGGCCACGAGCGCACCGCGCACGTGCCGGAATACCGCTTGCGCGTGGACGACGAATTGGAATTCGTCTATCGGCTGACGCGCGACGAAACGGCCAAGCCCTATCAGTTGAACGTGGGCGACGAAATCCGCCTTGAATCATTCAGCGAAGAACTGCTCAAGCGCGACCTGATCGTTCAGCCCGACGGCACGATTACGTTGCCCTTGCTGGGCCAAGTCAAGGCGACGCACCGCACGATTCCGCAATTGCGAGAGGACATCGAGAAACTGTATTTGAAATATTATCGGCAGCCGTCGATCACGATCACGCCGCTGCGCGTCAACACGCGGCTCGAAGACTTGCGGGCGACGGTCGACAGCCGCTTCGGCTTCGGCGGCCAGTCGCGGCGGGCGAAAGTCACTCCCGAAGGCACGATTCAGTTGCCGGCCGTCGGCTCGGTCCCCGCCCAAGGCTTGTCGCTAAATGAACTGAAGCGCGAGCTCGACGAGCGCTACGCGGCCGAAGTGCAAGGCATCGAGATCACGCCGGTGCTGGCGGCGCGCGCCCCGCGGTACATTTACGTGCTGGGCGAAGTCCGCATTCCCGGGCGTTATCCGTTGGAAGGCCCGACCACGGTGATGCAGGCCATCAGCCTGGCCGGCGGCTGGAACCACGGCGGCAATCTATGGAAGACGGTCGTCTTCCGCCGCGGCGACGACTGGCGGCTGATGGCCACGATGCTCGACCTGCGCGGGCCGCTCTACGGCAAGCGGCCTTGCCCGGCCGATGAGATTTGGCTGAACGATTCCGATATCGTGTTGATCCCCAAGACCGGCATCTTGGTGGCCAATAACTTCATCGACTTGCTGTTCACGCACGGGCTGTACGGCATCGTGCCCTTCAGCACGGCTACCGCGTTCAGCATCACGCGGTTCGGCACGCTGTAGGTGCGCGTTCCGCGGGCCGGCGGCGTGCGGTCGGACCTTGAGCGCGCTTCTTCATACCGGAACCCAGCGCCAGCCGTCCCACTGCTCGACCGCCAGCCATTCGGATTGCGGCACCGGCTCGAACGTGGCGAACCAGTTGCTCGGATGCGATTGGCATCGCGCCGCGGCGTCGACCAGGATGCTGGAGACTTTCGGCGGGTTGCCGCTGGCGCGTTTGAAATCGTGCCAGGTGAGCGGCGCAACGCGGGCGGAAACGCCCAACCGCATCGGCCCGAGGCCGATCGTGTGCAACTCGTCGCGGTTCAGCACGCGCCTCGTTTCGTCGGCGCAGACGATCGCCTTGTTGACGATCGGATCCCAATCCGCACGGCTCGTGAACCAGACGGCGGCCCGCTTGGCTTGCGGAGCGTAGGCCGTGGCGGGCTGGATCGCACCATCGCGGAGCATGCCCTGGTAGTGCTGCCGTAGCGTGTAGTGAAAGATCAGTTGCGGGCCGCTCGTGGGCGGCGGAGAGGGTTCCATCGGATCGGCTCTTGAAAAAAGTGGGTGCTGGACCGCTCGTCGGGGCGGCGTTCAGATGTGGTATTCAATCTCGTTGCTCGGTCGCGGCAGCGTCGGTTTTGGCGGCGGTCGCCAGCGCCGAAGCGCTCGCGAACACGCGAAGGCGCCGAGCGTCGCGATGCCCGCGGGCAAGGCGCTGCGCGGCCGCAGCGAAGCCGGGGTCATGACGAACAAGAAGCCGACGTACAGCAGAATCAACCCGAAGCCGATTCTCAGCGGCACGGGCGGAATGAGCGGGACGGCCTTCGCGCCGCACAGCGCCCCCAGCATGAAACCCAATGCGACCCAGCCGACGACGGGCGCTCGCACGAACCCGTGCTGGTAATAAACGAGGGCGGCAAAGGCGCCGATTGGCGGAACGAGGACGGCCAGAGAGGTTCCTTGTGCTTCCTGCTGGCTGAAGCCGAACAGCAGCATCAATCCCGGAACCAAGGCCACGCCGCCGCCGATCCCCAGCAGTCCGCTCATGACGCCGACCCCGGCGCCGAACAAAAACAACAGCAAGTAGTTCATTCCCGAACCGCTCCCTCGGGCGTCGTTTCGATCGCCTGCCAGACTAACGGGCGGCTTGCGATCGGTCAACGACCGTGCCGTGCGACGTTTGACGGACGTGCTGCATGATTTCATAATCTTCCTCAGTCGAGCGCTGCAACGAACGCCAGGAGGAGAACGTAGTGAAAACGATCGTCATTATCGGCGGCGGTTTCTGCGGCACGATGACCGCCGTCAATCTGGCCCGGTTCGCGCGGCGGCCCGCCCGGATCGCGATCGTCAATCATCGCCGCCCGCTGGGGCGCGGAACGGCCTACGGCACGCGCCATCCCGAGCATCTGTTGAACGTCGCGGCGCGGAACATGTCGGCCTTGGCGGACCAGCCCGACAACTTCATCGAGTGGCTCCGCTGCCGGAGCGAATTCGGCGACGTGCCCGAAGCCGAACTGCGCGAGACCTTCGTGCCGCGGACGATCTACGGCGACTACCTGCGCAGCCTGTCGTTCGGCTATTTCCATCCGATCGACGAACGCGGCCCGGCGGTCATCGACGCCTGCCAGGTCGAAGCCGTGGACGTCGAATCGCACCAAGGGGGCGGCCTGCTGGTCTCGCTCGCCGACGGCCAACTGATCGAGGCGGACCATGTGGTGCTGGCCACCGGAAACCAGCCTCCGGCGCCCCTGGCCGGTTTGCCGCGGGATTTCGACCACCCGGCGTACGTGGCCGACCCGTGGAGCGACTGGGAATCGCGGCTGCCCGAGCGCGCCGAGAACCAGGATATCGTGCTGCTGGGCGCCGGGTTGACGATGGTCGACGCGCTGATCACGCTGTTGTCGCGAAACTGGCAGGGAAACATGATCGCGGTATCGCGTAGCGGGATGCTGCCGTCGGCCCATTTTCGGGGGATCGACTATCGCGATTTTCCGCCGCCCGATCCGGAGAGCTTGGGCCTGGCGGCGCTCGTCGAATTGATCGAAGAGCATTGCCGCTTGCTGCGCCAGCGAGACGCCAACCCGGCCATCGCCGTGGATCGGCTGCGCCCGCATACGCAACGGATCTGGAAGAACTTTTCTCTGGACGAGAAGCGGGAATTCCTGGGTATTTATGCCGCCCGCTGGAACGCTACGCGGCATCGGATCCCTCGGTCGATCCACGATCGCGTGTCGCAAGCGATCGCCGACGGACGCCTGCGCGTCGTGCGGGGCGCGATCGATGCGGTCGAGGGATGCGGCGCCGGCGTGCGGGTCTTGTTTCACGCCGAAGGCGGACGCCGCGATTCGCTCGCGGCGGCGCTGGCCATTAACTGCACTGGCCCGCAGGCCCGGTTCTCGACGACCGGCGTTCAACTATTCCAAAACCTGCTGCAGCGCGGGCTGGTGCGTCCCGATCCGCTCGACATGGGCATCGACGTCGACGAAGATCTGGCCGTGATCGGCCGCGACGGCGGCGCCAGCCGCTGCCTGTTCGCCTTGGGTCCGCTGCTGAAGGGCACGCTTTGGGAAACAACGGCCGTGCCCGAACTTCGCGGGCAAGCCATGCAGTTGGCCCGAGTGTTGCTCGCGGATGAAGCGTCCGAGGGCGACGACCGCCGCTTCCAGATGCGGGAAGAGGCCGTGATCGAGTATTATATTTGAGGCGCCCATCATCCGTTTTCGTCTTCGCGAGGCGCATCAAGGAGCAAAAACATGAGATGGCAAGATCGAATCAACATTAAAGCTGATGTGTGTCATGGAAAAGCATGCATCAAGGGAACGCGCGTCATGGTGAGCGTGATTCTTGCCAACCTAGGCGAAGGAGAGTCGTACGAGGCGATCATGTCGAGCTATCACATCACGCGCGAAGACATTCAAGCATCCATTTTGTTCGCAGCCGAGATGGCTGAAGACCGGTTCCTTCCCTTGGGTCCGGAGGCGGCTTGATGTTTTTCAAGCTGGACGAGAATCTCCCGCCTGCCGCCGCTGATCTCCTTCGCGGGGCGAGCCACGACGTGATGACGGTTTACGAGCAGGGTCTGCGGAGTCGCGCCGACACGGACGTTCTCACCGTTTGTCAGGGCGAGCGCAGGGCATTGATCTCGCTGGACTTGGACTTCTCGAACATTTTGCAATTTCCGCCGGAACGATTTGCAGGGTTGATCGTGCTGCGAATCCATAAGCCGGGCAAACGGGCGGTGCTTTCCCTCATGCAACGGCTGATCCCTCACCTCGATCCGGCGTTGGTGGCGGGCCGGCTATGGATCGTCGACGAACATCGCATTCGGGTGCATCTCGTCGGCGGGATCGACCTCGGCCCTGACGCGCGCGAGACGCCGCTGGCGTAATCAGCCTCGATTGGGCGATCCGCCGAACCGCGTCAATCGAGCAGTTCGCGATACAGCGCCGCGTGGCGATCTACCATCCGTTCGATCGTGAACTCGGTCAGCACGCGCTGCCGGCCCGCTTCGCCCAGCCGGCGGGCCAAATCGGCGTCGTCCAAAATCCGCTTCGTCTCGCGGGCGAAGGCGGCCCGGCCGCCGACGGGGACGAGAAAGCCCGTCTCGCCGGGGACGACCAAGTCGCGATTGCCTGAAATGTCGGTCGCCACCACCGGCACGCCGGCCGCCATGGCTTCCATCACCACGTTCGGCAATCCCTCGTATTCGCTCGCCAGCCAAAGGGCATCGAAGTGCGGCAGCAGCCGCGGCACGTCGTTGCGATGGCCGAGGAAATGCACCTTGTCTTCGATCTTCACTTGTCGCCGAAAACGTTCCAGCCGGTCACGTTGCGGACCGTCGCCGACGATGAGCAAATGCACGTCGTCGCGAATGACCTTGAGCAAATCGGCGGCCCAGATCAGATCTTTCAGCCGTTTTTGCGGCCACAGCCGGTTGATGGCGCCGACGAGCCTGGCGCCCGCCGGCAACCCTAGCTCCGCGAGCAACTCGTTGTGTCCGAGGTTGCTCGGCGCCGGCGGCGCAATGCCGTTGGGAATGACCACGAACTTTTCGGTCGGTAGTCCGTGCCGAACGTAAAAATCGCGGACCCCCGCGCTGTTGACGACGATCCTTTCCGTCCGCCGGGCCAGCCAGCGGTCGATGGCCAACTCGTGCCAGGCTTTCCACGGATCGACGCACCGCTCACCCGCGACGACGTGGCGCACGCCCGCCGCCAGTGCCGCGGCGCGGCCGTAGCCGTTCGCGGCGAACAGCCAGGTATGCACCAAGTCGGGGCGCAATTCAGGGATGTGCCGCTTCAATCGCAGAAAGCTCGCCGGATCGACCTTGCCCGACTTGCCGATCAACACGACCGGCACGCCGGCCGCTTCGAGTTCGGCGGCCAGCGGACCGGTGCGGGTCAGCAGGCAAACGTGCGTCTCGAACTCCGGCCGCGGAAGGCCCGCGGCGAGCAACGTCAATTGCTTTTCGGCGCCGGAGCGGTCGAGCGTCGGAATGATTTGCAGAATACGCTTCGTCAAAACGTCACCGGGCGGCGGATGACAATAACCGCTCGAACAAGACCAAGTGGTCGTTCACCATTTTATCCAGCGAAAACTCGGCGCCCACGCGCGCCTGGGCCTGTTCTCCCCAGCGCACGGCCCGCTGGGGATCGTCCCACAGTTCCAGCACCGCCGCCGCGAGCGCGGGGGCGTCTTCCGTGGGGACCAATCGCCCGTGCCGGCCGTTTTCGATCACAACTTCGTTCGCCGGGATGTTCGTCGCCACGACCGGCAGCCCGCGGGCCATCGCTTCCAACAGGGCCACCGACATGCCCTCTTCGAGGGATGGCAGCACGAAAGCGTCGGCGGCCAGCAAGACATCGTCGACATCGTCGAACGCGCCGGTCAACAGAATCCGGCCGGCGAGCCCCAAATCGCCGATCAAGTCGCTCAAATGTCGCCGATGGCTGCCATCGCCGACAAGCCACAGCCGGGCGTCGGGCCGGCGACGCAGCACCGCGGGCCAGGCCGCCACCAGTTGATCCAACCCTTTCATGTCGTGCAGCCGGCCGGTGTAGACGGCCAGCGGAGCGCTCGGGTCGAGCCATAAGGCCGGATCGATTTCCGCCAAGGCAGCCCGGGCCTGGGCTTTTGCCTGGGCATCGCGCGGCGCGGGCACCGCCACGCCGTTGGCGATGTAGTGAATGCGCGGGCGAGGATATCCGGCCGCGATCAGCTCGCGCTCGATGGCGGGGCTGGGCGCAATGAAAGCGTCGGCCGAGAGGCAACCGCGCTTGATTCGCAAGCCGCAGTTGGCGTCCAATTGCCAATGGCAATCGCCCGACAACCCGGCGCCTTCGGCCCGCAGCACGACCGGAAACCTTCCGCGACGGCCTTCGCCGGCGGCGGCGTAGGCGTCGTGCTTGAGCATCGACACATAAACCAGATCGAAGCTGTCGCGATGCGCGCGGAGCCAACCGGCGACGGCGCGCATATATCGGACCGTGCCCCAGAAGCGGCCGCGCGGATTCGGCAGCCGGACGACGCGCACGCCGTGGTGCTCGATTTCGAGGGGCCAATCGCGTTGCCAGCGGGCCGTCAACAAAGTCGTCGCCAAGCCGCGCTCGTGCAATTCGGCCGCCAGCCGCGCCATGACAATCTCCGCCCCTCCGACCAAGGGCCAAAAGCGGCGCGTGATCAGAACCACCCGCGGCTTGTTCACGCGCCGGCCCCCTCGTTCGATCCGGCCGCTAAGGATAATTCGGCGGCTTCGAGCGCCGCGACGTAGGGCAGATTGCGATAGGCGTCGCGATAGTCGAGCCCATAGCCGACGACGAATTCATCGGGGATGTCGAAACCCACGTGATCGGGAAGCATCGCCACGCGGCTACGGCCCTGCTTCCGCAGCAGCACGACGGAGCGCAACGAGCGGGGCGCCAGCCGGCCGAACTGCTCGATCAACTCGCTCAGCGTTTGGCCGGTGTCGAAAATATCATCGATCAACAGCACCTCGCAATCGCGGATCTCGGGCAGCAATTCGGCATTGATCGACAGCGCGCCAGGGCTAGTCGCCGCGCCGCGGTAACTGCGGGCCTGCACGACCCCCACGCGCAGCGGCATGTCGAGCAAGCGGATCAGGTCGGCGAGCAACACGACGCTGCCCGTCAGCACGCCGATGATGGTCAGCGGTCGGCCGGCGTAGTGCGCCGAAATTTCGGCCGCCAGGCGCCTGACGGCCGCTTGCACCTGCGCTTCGCTTAGTATTAACTTCAACGGTTCGACCCTACCCGCGATTGCCGAGGCGCCACGCGTCGGAAAGCTCCCACCATCGCCGGGGTCGCCAGACGTGTCAAGCGGGGCCAAGCGCATCTTGCTCTATGGGTCCGATCCTCGTAGAGCGGGCTGAAAAGGTCGAAAGCATTGAATTCGCATCCCGACAGTTGGAGCCAAGTCGAAGTCGGCGGCCACGCCTGCGACGTCTATGAGCCGCCCGAGAGAAACCCGCACGGCTACGCCGTGATTTATTTGCACGACGTGGACCAGGCGGGCCTGCGCGACAGTCCGGCGTTCGGCCGCGAATTCGCCAGCCGCGGGCTGCCGGTCATCGCGCCGCTGTGCGGGCGAAGCTGGTGGACCGACAAGATCGCCGACGAGTTCGATCCGCGACTGACCGCCGAGAGGCACCTGCTCGACAATATTTTGCCTTACGCTATTTCACGCTGGAGCGCCGCCCCGCCGCGCGCGGCACTGTTGGGGATCGGCATGGGCGGGCAAGGCGCGCTGCGATTGGCCTTCAAACATCCGAACCGCTTCCCGATTTGCGCGGCGATCGCCCCGGCCATCGACTACCAGCTTTGTTTTCACGACGCGGGAGAAGAGACGCTGCCGCGGATTTACGCCGATCGCGAGGCGGCCCGGCAAGACACCGCGACCTTGCACGTCCACCCCTTGAATTGGCCGCGCAACACCTGGTTTGCGTCCGATCCGGCCGATGATCGTTGGCACGACAGCGCCCAGAAGCTGCGCATGAAATTGTCGGCCCTGGGCATCATGCACGAGTGCGATTTGGAGACTACCGGCGGGGGCCATAGCTGGGCTTATTTCGAGCGAATGGCGCCGCTGGCCGTGAAGTTTCTCGCCGATCGGCTGGAGCACGAGCGGTTGCGAGTGGTCTGAGGCGATCGGCGAGATGCTCCGGTTTGGGGGGTATCGCGCAGACACCGGGGTCCAGGCGGCGAGGTTCCGAAAAATCTTTTCCAACTGCCCTTGACCCGTTTTCGGCCGCCGAGTATTTAACCGCCTCTCTTCTGCCAATCTCAGTTAATCCATTGCTAGTTCTGCGCGACCCGGCGAGGGTGCGCGTACATGTCGAAAGATGCCTGGGTTGGTCCTTTGCGCCCAAGGTGCGCCTGAGGATCTTGCGAATCTCGAAAGGAGATCGTGTTGAAGACGACGTCTCGGATATTCACCGCTTGGACGGCCACAGGAATCATCTTGGCGGCGGGAACCGCCTCCGCTGGGGCCCCTTCCAGTTCGCTCAGCGGCCTCTGGGGCGCCTCGATCGTCGGACAAGCCGGCGGCGCCAGCGTCGAGGATAAAAAACGCGCGGTGGCCGACCTGCTGGGCAGCGCCCGCAAGGCCATGAAAGAGGGCCGGCTGGAAACCGCCGACTCGCTCGTGTCTCGCGCCGAGGCGATGGATGTGCGCTATAGCAAGCTGCATTTGGGCGACACGCCCAAGAAAGCTCGCGCCGATCTGAATCGCGTCCTCAAGAGCAAAGGCGGCGTCAAGCTACCCAGCGAAAAGTTCCAGGCCGTCGGTCCCGATGGCGACGGACCGATGGGCGCCGATTTCAATAGTTCGCCCAGCGGGGCGGCCAAGGACGAGCCTCGCGACCCATTCGCGGTGCGTCAAGAAAACTTCGAGCCGACGGCCAAAAACGCCGGGCGGCGCGGGACCGGATCGTCTCTCGATCCGCGTTCCAGCCTGGCGCCGCCCAGCGAAGCCGACCAACCCCGCAATTTGCCGACCGGGCAAGGCTTTCCCGACAGTTCGCCGTTCGGCAAGGAAACTGTCACCGTCCCGCCCAGCGAAGCCGAGGCGGGATTGCCGGCCGACCAGCTTCCGGCGAAGGATGCGGGGCGAACGCAGAGCGACCGCTGGCTGTTGGAGTCGCGGCGGGCTTTGGCTGTGGGCGACGTGCGCCGCGCCTCGAACCTGACGGCGCAGGCCAAGCAACTCGGCGTGCGCTATGATTTCCACGACGATTCGCCGGCCAAGGTGGAAGATGCCATCGAGCGCCATACCCGGCTCAATGCGCCGGGCGGCCTGGCCAAGGACAGCGAAACATATCGGCGCCAGCAGGCCGAGAGCCTGTTACAGCAAGCCGAAGGCTTGATGAACTGGGGCGACTTCGACGAAGCGCAGCGGCTGGCCGGCGACGCCAAGCGATTGAACGTCAACTACGGCCCGTTCGACGTCAAGCCCGATGCGATGCTCGAGCGCGTCGCCGCGGCGCGGCGTCAAGGCCGCGCGGCGGGGCCTGCGCGGCTCGAGTCGCTGCCGCCGGTCGGTCGCCGCGAAGCTCCGCTGGTCGAGCAATCCGGCCCGCCCGCCGCGCTCGATGCGGCCACGATGGCGCGCAAGCAACAGGCGATGAAGCTCGTCCGGCAGTCGCGCGACGCGATGAACGCCGGCGATTTCGACCGCGCGAAGAGCCTGGCCGAGCAGGCCGAGGAACTGCGCGTGCCCGACGCGGCGTTCGTCCAAGGCGAAGACCGCCCTTGGATGGTCCTGTACCAGATTCAACAGTCGGAGAAAGATCGCCGCGGAGTCGTGCCGGCGGGCGGCGTCGCGCCGATCGGGGCGGAAACCGAGCGAGATGGGCAGTTCCCCGGCGCCCAGGCCATGTACGACCGTAATCGCGATGCGACCGAAAACGTCCCGGCCGGCGCGCAGGAATCGGCCGGCGCGCCCGAAAGCGGCATGCGGCTTTTTCAGCGCGGCGAAGAGGCGCTGCGCAATCGCGACATTCCCGGCGCGCTGAAATGGTTTCGCCAGGCCAACCAGTATCGCAACGAGCTCGATCCGGACGTCCAACAGCAATTGCAGGAGAAACTGCAACTGCTGTCGCAGTCCAGCGCGGTCCGCAAGCCCGCCGAGCGGGGCCTGATGAATGAAGCGCTGGCCGACCAACAACTGAAGTCTCGGCGGGTTTCCGCGGAATTGGCCCAGAAGGAGCAAGCGGCCCGCAACCTGCAAGAATCGGATCCCAAGCAGGCGCTGGAGATGCTCAAGCAGGCCCGGGGCGTCGTCGAGCAGACCGACTTGGATTCGCAGACGCGCGAGGTGCTGCTGCGCCGCGTGAATCGCGACGTCGAGGATCTGGAACGCTTCATCGACGCCAATCGCGGCAAGATCGAGTTGAACGAGCGGAACACCTCCACTCGCAACGAAATCGACCGCGAGCGGAAGGTCAAGGTGGAAGTGCAGGAAAAAGTGGCCCTGCTCGTCGACGAGTTCAACAAGTTGATGGACGAGCACCGCTGGGCGGAGGCCGAGGTGGTGGCCAAGCGGGCGCGCGAGGTAGCGCCCGATGAACCGGTCGTCAAGCAGATCGGCTTGATGGTCAAGATGACCAGTCGCACGAACGACGTCGCCGACATTCGCGACGCCAAAGAGCAGGGTTTCTACATGGCCACCACGAACGTCGACCTCGCGGCCGTTCCGTTCGACGACAACAAGCCGTACCAATTCGGGCCCCTCAAAGATTGGGAGCGGTTGACGAAAAGCCGGGCCGAGTTGGAGCGGATGGCCCGCAAGAAAGGCTCCGAACGAGAGCAGGAGATCGAGCAGAAGCTCAAGACCCCCGTTTCGTTGCGGTTCGTGGAAATGCCGCTCACCCAGGTGGTCGAGGAGCTGAGCAAGCTGGCGCAGGTGAACATGTACCTCGACGCCCGAGGGCTGGCTGAGGAAGGCGTGGACACGAGCACGCCGGTGACGATCGAGCTGGGACAGGACATCTCGCTCAAGAGCGCGCTGAATTTGATTTTGGAGCCGCTGCACCTGAGCTACGTGATCAAGGACGAAGTGCTGAAGATCACCAGCGAGCACTTGCGCGACGGCGAGATCTATCAGCACACCTACAACGTAGCCGACCTGGTGACACCGATCCCGAATTTCTCGCCCAACGGTCGAAATTGGGGCTTGGCCGGCGCGCTGCGCGACGCCCAGTCGGCGATCCCGATGTACGGCGGGATGGGCGGGGGAGATTCGCCGCTGCAAGTGGTCGCCGGCAACAACGGCCCGGCGGGCAATGCCATGCTGAACTCCGACTTGCTCGCCCAGATGACTTCGGCGAGCGGATCGGCGATGTCGGCGGCCGCCGCGGCGCAGCCGTCCGGCCTCGGTCCCGGCGGTTTGGGCGGCGGCGGGACGGCCGATTTCCAGAGCCTGATCGAATTGATCACCTCGACCATCGCCCCGACGACGTGGGACGAAGTGGGCGGCCCCGGCGCGATCCAGGAGTACCGCAACAACTTGAGCCTGGTCATCAGCCAGACGCAGGAGGTCCACGAGGAAATCGCCGACCTATTGGCGCAGCTCCGCCGCTTGCAGGACTTGCAGGTGACGATCGAGGTGCGATTCATCACGCTGAACGACAACTTCTTCGAAAGAATTGGCGTGAGCTTCGATTTCGCGATTCCGACCTACGCGCAGAAGAAATTCCAAATCTTCGGCCAGAAGCTAAGCACGGCGCCGATCCCTTCCAGCGGCACCACGCCGGCCTTCCCGCTGAACGGGCAACCGGTAGACATCCAAGCCCGCGATTTGCGCAAGAACGAAGGCGTTACGGTCGGCCTCAATCCCGGCGGGTCGTTCGCGCCCAACCTGGACATTCCGATCCAGCAGGGCAGCTTCGGCGCGGCCACGCCCCAATTCGGCGGTTTCCAGACCGGCGCCGG
>DATNEC010000599.1:0-3342 GCA_035606815.1 Pirellulales bacterium | reverse complement strand
CTCCCGCCGAATCGGCCGCGATGCCAAAGGGCTGGCCAAGCCCCGCGGCAGTAGCCGGGCCGCCGTCGCCGCTGAAGCTCCCCGTTCCACTTCCCGCCACCGTGGTGATGATGCCCGTCGCGTGGTCCACTTCGCGGATGCGGTGGTTGGTGTCGGCGATGAAGAGGTCGCCCGACGAATCGACCGCCACCCCCGCGGGCCCGATCCCGATACCCGCGGCGGTGGCTGGTCCGCCGTCGCCGCTGAAGACGAATGATCCATTACCCGCTACGGTCTTGATGGCGCCCGTCGCCAAATCCACTTCGCGGATGCGCTCGTTGCCGCCCTCTGCGATGAACAGGTGGCCCGACGAATCGACCGCCACGCCCTCGGGGTCATTGAGTTCCGCCGACGTGGCTGGTCCGCCGTCGCCGCTGAAGCCGGGCGTTCCACTTCCCGCCACGATCGTGGCGACGCCCGCCGCGTGATCCACCTTGAATACGACATTGAGCGCGTCATCGGCGATGAACAGGTCGCCCGACGAATCGACGGCGACGGCCTGCGGCGAGATCGAGGCGTCGACGGCCGGCAAGCCGCTGGGCAAGGCGCCGCCGGCGACCGTTTCGATCGTCGAATGGGGCCCGACGACCGTGGAGCTGGAGGCGAATGTGCCGCCGGGATCAACGTACGAAGCGGTGATCAGATCGGCGCCGGCGGGCAGCCGTACATCGGCGAGTGTCGCGACGCCGCCCAAACTCACCGGCGCCGTCCCCAGCGGAGCGCCGTTGTCGAAAAAGTCGACGGTTCCCTCCGAAGGAAAACCCAGCGGCGCGGAGACGTCAGCCGTCAGAGTCACCGCCTGGCCGTAGACGACCGAACTGGCCGAGGCGCTTACGGCGATGCTGGTGGGCGTCGCCGACAACAACACGCGCTTTTCGAGCCATTCGATCGCATGTCGCTTGCCAAACACGACCTTGTTCGCGCCCCGAGTCCTGCGGCATTCGCGGCTCGCGCGCGCAACACTGGAATCCCGGCCAGTGCGACGCCTCATGAAAACTGCCTCCCAACGCGAAAGTGTATCTGGCGATCGCAACGATTTTCAAAAGCGCCGCCGGCCCAGGTTATGTTGCGATTCTAATTTCCGGAGTCGCCGATACAACGGTAAGGGATTTCTTTTTTTCCTACGCTGTTTTTCACAATCTGCACGTCCCGGAGAGCCATCGACGCTGCAGCGTGGCGTAACGGCGTGGCGGCGCCAGCGCGCGGAATGAACCTTCGTTCGGCCGCGGGCGTCAAGTGCGGGGCGACGGAGCGTGGAAGAGTGATTTATCGCTCTTGCGCTTTCTTGGGCGCGCGAACCGTCTCAGGGTTGGGCGGCTCGGCCAGCGCGCGAAGCAAGAGCTTGGCGTACCATTGCAACCGGCTCTCCCAATACTTGTCGAGCACCTCGGCCAGCACGGTTTCGGTCGGCGTCTCGCGGCGTTTGCGCAACGCGGAAATCACATCGCGCACGAAATAACGCGCCTGGCCGCTCATCACGCTCACGGCCGCCTCGGCCTCCTCGGGGGGCAAATCGCCGAGCCGGCCGATGCCCGCCAGCACCGACTTGATCCACGGCGACCGGCTCGCCAGCAGCAGTTGATAGTCGCGGCGGAAATCGGCGGCAGACAGCCTCTCCAGCCCGCGCGCGGCCAACCGCTGGGAGAGCTTCGGTTCGACGCCGCTCGCCAGCCAGGCGGCGACGAGACAGCCGACCGGCCCGCTCCGCTCCGACGCCCCGACCCGAGCGAGTTCCTTGCGGCGGCGCTTCGCGTCGCCTTGGTAATGATATGCGGCGGCTCGGGTCACGATGCAGGGCCAGGAATCGGCCGGAAACAGATCGCGACAGACCCACAGCGTAAAACCCGTAGTGGCCAGCGCCGGATGATTGCGCGGCGACCCGCCGGGCTCCGCAGGCGAGTTCGGAATGAAAAAGTCTTGTGGCTCGTCGGCCGCCTCGGCGATCCACTGATCCAGCGGCGGCAACAGGTAGTTCGCCAGCAATCGCTGCCAAACGAGCAGGCCGCCTTTGTCGGCGGGCGTCGCCACGCCGGCCAGTCCGCGCTCGAAGAACAACAACTCGCAACTGCTGAAGGCGGCCAGCGAATTCATCGGCCGCCGCGCGTCGAAGTCGTTCGCGCCGACGGCGAGCGTGCGCAGCTCGGCCGTCTCGCCGCGGAATGCCCCGCGGCGGGCGACCAGGCTGCCCAATTCGGTGTTGAGCCCCGCCGAGAGGGCGGCCTTGATCATGCGACCCGTGGCGACCTCGACTTCGGCGACGAAGGGACCGCCTTGGATCGTCAGCACGCCTTCTTCGATCTCGTACGACAGGTGCTTGCTGTGCGCCAGGGCCACGAACGCGGCGGGCGACAACTCGACGTCGAGCGCGAATGGCTTCGGGGGTTCGTTGGCCGTCTGCGTGCGCGTCGTGGCGCCGACGTTGGCATCGACGCTGCGGTTGGCGTCGAGCGACGGTTCCAGCTTGAGCTTGGCGGTCAACTGCTTGCGGGCCGGGGCCAAGACATATTTGCGACCGCGCAGCGGCGAGTAAATGCCGACCAATCCCGGTCCGGCTTCCATCGCCAGCAGGCACTTGCTCTCTTCGGCCGATTTCGCGTCGCCGCCCAGGCCGGTCCATTCTTGCACATTGTGCAGCACGCGGCTGCCGAGCGACAGGCCCGGGTCGAGGATGTCGAAGCGGAGCGTGCCGCCTTGCGCCGAAACCACCGCTTTAAGCAGCCGCAGCCGGCCGGCGGGGTTTTTCAATGTCAGCACCAGATCGGCGTCGCCGGACACGATTTCGTCGAGCAGCCATTGCCGCAACTTGAGCAGCGTCTTCTCCTCGGGCGAAAACGATTGGGTCAGCAGCGGGGAAGACTCGGCCTCGACCAGTTCGAGCTTGAGCCGGATCGGCCCGTCCGACTCGGCCGGCGGCTGCGGCCGCACGTCGAAGCGGGCGAAGCGGGCCGAATCGTAGAGCCGCTTCTTGATCTGCATCAGCCGGGCGTGCGTCAGCGGCATGCCGGGCGAGAACTCGATCAATTTCAAGATCGACTCGCGCGAGTTCTTGCCGGTCGACAGCATCTCGATTTCGCCGACGACGCCCGGCGGCCCGTCGTCGAAAACTTCGATCGCCAACTCGGCTTGGCCGCTGCGCGGCAGCGGCAAGACCTTGACCTCCAGTTGCGGAAAGAAATAGCCGTGTTCGGCGAAGGCCAGGCAGACTTGCTTGGTCAAATGGTCCTGCGACCAGGCATTGAAGTGGGCCGGCTTGCCCGGCTGCCAGATCGGCTCTTCGCCGAAGGCGTCGCTGATCCTCAAGCC
>DATNEC010000591.1:0-2417 GCA_035606815.1 Pirellulales bacterium | reverse complement strand
GCAGCCCGTCACGCGCCGCGGCCGATCGAACGTATCGAGAAAGTACGAACCAAAACCTTCGTGCGGCAAATCGACGGCCCGTGCCGAAGAGCTGGCCCGGTCGAACTTGCTGTGCGTGCCGCAGGCCTGATCGACCGCGTCGAGCAGCACTTCGGCCAGCAACCGCCGGGCATAGAAGCGGGCGAAGTTCTGGCGGTCCTGCTTGTTGCCTGCGGTCGGCGCCGAATCGAGTTGGTAGACGTTGCTGGTGACGATCGTGCGAATGACGTGCTTGACGTCGAACTTGTGATCGAAGAAATCTTGCGCCAGCGCGTCAAGCAATTCGGGATTCGACGGCGGGTTCGTGTCGCGCATGTCGTCGACCGGATCGACGATGCCGCGGCCCATGAAATGTCCCCACATCCGATTGACCAGCGCGCGGGCGAAAAACGGATTGTCCGGCTGGGCCATCCAATCGACCAGCGCGTGCCGCGGGTCTTGCTCGGGCGGCAGTTGGGCGACGGCGCCGGCCAGGAACTTCGGCTCGGGCGTTTGACCCGTCAGGGGATTCTTCTCGCCGGTGGTGACGTTGGCGGCCGCGAAATAGGGCGGCGGTTGGCCGAACCCCTTGCGGCCCAGCCGCGTGAAGAACCCGGCCAGCCCATAGTAATCGTCCTGGCCCCAGCGCTCGTAAGGGTGATGGTGGCAGCGGGCGCATTGCAGCCGGATGCCCAGGAAGACCTGCGCGGTGTCGGCGGTCGGCTGGTGCAACTGATCATCGCGCATCTGCCAGAACCAGTTGATCGCCGGGGCGTCTTGCCATTCGCCCGCCGCGGCCACGACGCCGCGCACGAACTCGTCGTAGGGACGATTGCGGGCGATCATCGACTTGATCCAATCGTGGAACGCATAGGCGGCTTCGTCGGCGCCGGCCAACCGCGAATTTCGCAAGATGCTGCCCCACCGCAGGGCGAAATAGGCCGGGTATTCGGGCGAGGCCAGCAGGCGGTCGACCAGTTGCTCGCGTTTCGCGGGCGAAGCGTCGGCCAGAAAGGCCCGCGCTTCGGCCGCGGTCGGCAGGCGGCCGCAGAGATCGATCGTCACGCGGCGCAAGAACGCGGCATCGCTGCTTGGCGGCGAAGGAACCAAACCGAGCTGCCGCCACTTGGCCAAAACCAGGCGATCGACGTAGTTGGCGATGCGAAACTCGGGCGTGTCGGTCGCAGGGGCGCCGTGCGGCGCTTCGGCCCGAAACACGGCCACCTGGCCCATGTAGCGGACCATGATCGCGGCCTCGCCCGTCTGCTCGCCGCAATGCACGAGTCCGCGCTCGTCGACCGCCGCTACGAGATCCAGATTGCTGGCGTATTGGGCCTCGCGCGTTACGTCGCGCCGGCTGCCGTCGCTATATTCGGCCGTGACCGCCACTTGCTGGCGATCGCCCGCGTGCATCAGCCGCTGCACCGGCTCAACCGACAGCTTGACGACCGTCGGCGCGTCGGGAGACGAGCGGGGCAAGCCTTGCTCGATCCAGCGGACCAGCAGCCGATAGGGGTCGCTCGTTTTTTCCAACCGCTGGCCGCCGCCGTGCGGGGCCGCGCCGGTCGCTTTGCGCAGCAGCAGGCTTTCTTCGGGCGAGGCCGGAAACACCCGCCGGCCGCGCGCGGCCAGGGCGATGGCGTCGTAGTCGAAATCGGGATCGAAGCCGAACAGCGACAGCTTGAAGCCGTTCTGGCCAGTGGCTTTGCCGTGACAACCGCCCGAGTTGCACCCCAAGCGAGACAGCAGCGGCACGATCTCATTCTTGAAATCGATCCGCCGCCCGGAATCGAAGGCCGTCACCGCGGCCGGCGCCGTCGTTTGCCGTTCGCCGTAGCGGACGGTGATTTGGCTTTCGCCCGGCCCGCGAGGAATGACGTAACCGCCGTCGTCGATCGACAGCACCGCCGGATTCGAGCTTTCGTAACGGCACTCGGAGGTCACATCCTTGCCGCCCAGGCTGACCAAGAGCTGCCGGCGAGCGAAGGCGTCTTCCAATCGCAAATCGGCCGGGGTCACGGTAAGACGATCATCGTCTGCCGCGACCTGCGAGACGGCCGCAATCTGGAAAAGAAGAGCCAGAATCGCCAGGGCGCGCACCACCAGCCGGGGCGACGCAAACATGCCGTCAGCAGCGCAAGCTGATCGCATCGGTCTCTTCTCTCCCAGGCGGGATTCGGGCGGCGGGCAATGCGAACCAATCAACCAAGGTTGATGTTACCAGGAATTCGGCGTTCGGGCAATGTTTCTGGAGCCGTTCCGGCATGTGGCTCGGCCCGCGTAGAGCAAGCGTCCCCGCTTGCTCGCTAAACTCTCAAGGGCGCAAGGGGCGCTTGGTTTTGCGGCACAAGCGAGACGCTTGTGCTACGTAAAACCGCCGTCGTCAGCGTTTCGCCGCC
>DATNEC010000573.1:0-3478 GCA_035606815.1 Pirellulales bacterium | reverse complement strand
ACCAAAATTCGTAGGTGCGCGGCGATTCTCATCGGGGCCATAGCCGACGCTTAGAAACATGACCTCGCGTTCATCGCCTTGAATCGTCTCGATGTTCTTGACGAAAAACGGCTCCTTGGGCTTACGGCGGTCGAAAAACTCGTGCAAAACCGGGTCGTTCTCGACCTTGAGCATGGCCTCGATTTCATCCTCGACCGCTCGCTGTTGCGTTTGACTGAACGTGCCCACCCCCAGGGACACGTCTGGATGCTTTCGTGCATGCGCGATCGCCTCCTCCGCCACGGCGCGCGCTTCGATCGTGTTAAATTGCCCCTTGCCGCGAAAGTAAACGCCGTCGGGCACGTGGCGAAACGACAAACCAAACTGATCTCTGCCGATCTGTGGGCTAGGGAAGACCCGCAGTTGCCGCTCGTAAAACTCCGCATTGGAGAATTCGATCAGCGAGCTATGTTTGCTGCGATAATGCCAACGCAGCATCTTCTTCGTGCGAAGGCAGACTTGCCCCATGGCAAGTACGCTTTCCAAATCCTGGGTGTTGACGTCGTCGCCGTTATCCGAATCCTCTTCGGCGTCGGCATCGTTCACGGCGCCAAAAAAATTCGTTGGCGGCAATTGTTTTTCGTCGCCGACCAAGATCACCTGCCGACCGCGGGCAATGGCGCCCAGCGCGTCGGCTGGCTCCACTTGGCTCGCCTCGTCGAAGATCACTAGGTCGAAGGCCAGCTTGCCTGGTTCAAGATACTGCGCCGCCGACATCGGACTCATCATGAAACAGGGCTTCAACGCTTGGACCACGTCTCCGAGCTGCGAAAACAACTTGCGGATCGACTTGAGGCCGCGCTTGCGCCGCACCTCGGCTTCGAGCTGCCCCAGTCGCGAGGTTTTGGCGGAGAATTGGCCTTTTTGCGGCCGGCAAGCGTCGGCCATCGCGATGAGGCGCTTCCGGCTCGCGACCAACCAGCGGCGATCTGCCTCGCGGAACCGGTCTACAAGCCTTTGCAGATCGTCGCCATGCTGGAGGCGGAACTCGGGCCACTCGTCAAGGGTGGCCTCCAGCCAAAGCCGATAGAATTGCCGTTGAAACGCCTTGCAGCAGGCGTCGAGTTCCGAGAAAGGAATGTTTCTTTGACACAAGTCAATAAACTGGCCCAGCCCTGCTTCCTGGCAGGCCTTCGTCCTTCGTCTCAGATCGATCCAGTCATTGATGGCGTCGACCGACGTGCGGCACTCCTCAAGGCGCTTCCGCCAGACATCGAAGCCCGTCGTTTCCGCATCGCCCCCAAGAAACGCCTCCATGTCGAGCGAGAGCAGATCGCGGAACGCCCGCCGCTTTTCCAGCATCTCGTTGCAGGCTAAAACGAAGCGCCTTTTCAGCCGACTTAAATCCTGCCGTCCGCGTTCGTCGCACGCGCGGGCAATCGCCGCCGCAGTGGTTTCGTGGCGAGAGATAAGTTCGCGAACCGCCGTCATGGCGTCGGCATGCGCCTCAAGCAGCCGCCAATCGCCGCTCTCGCCTTGCCACAGGCCGCCGAACAGCGCTTCGCCGCGGGCCTTGGCCTCCTTAAGCCGTGCGGCGCACTGTTTGATTTCCGGAAACAAGCCGAAATCATCGATCAGCCGCGGATCGGACACATCGACGCCCGGCGCGAGATAGCCGCGGATCAGCCGGGTATCTCGGCGCCAAGAGGGACGCAACCAGCGGAACAGCGAGCGACCGAGACGGCGGCGTGACTCGGCCACCGCGGCCCACTCGACTTGCTCGGCGGCGGGTTGCCAGCGCGGGGCAATGGCGGCCCGCAATTCGGCCAAACGTCGCCCGCAGGCGAGCAGTTCAGCCGCCGGCTGGCGACTGTCGTTCCAGGCATCGTTGAGCGCGCCGGCCGGTGTGAGCGTCGTCGCCCCGAGAATGGCATCGACGACGGCGACCAGGCGCTGCGCGTGCTGTCGGCATTCAGGCGTCGGGGATTGCAGCTTCGCCGCCAGTTCGCCGCCGGTGGTTTGCGCCGCTTCGATAGCGGCCTGAAGGCCCGAAAGGATGCCAGGCAAACGCTGCCGAACCGGCAGCGGCGCATCGGCCAGCCCAGCGCCGCGCCAAGGATGAAGGTCGACGGGGCCGACGCGCGCCAGCGCGCTCGCCAAACCGGCCACGCGCTCTTCCGCGTCTCTCAATTGCTAGCGGCCCCACTGTCGCACACGAGAAAGCTCGAACGGCGCTTCTGGCGCGTCCTTCAGTCCGGCGCATTGGGCCATTGCCCGGAACCGCGAAACATCCAACGGCTCGATTGGCTCGTGCAGCCGCCGCACGTATTCGTTCAGACGGTTGCGCAGCTCGAACAGCTCGTCGGCCTCGGGCGTTTGGTGCGGCGGACGGGCGACCTCGAACCGCAAGGCCCGGTCGAGTTCTTCCAGAATCGCTTTCTTGCTCGCCTGCCGGCTGTGCATCGCCAGGGCGAATTCGCCCAGCCCTACGCCATCGAGCTTGGTTTTGACGACATCCAGCGCGGCGGCCTTCTCGGCAATGAACAAAATCGTTTTTCCGGCGGCCAGGCACTCGGCGATGATGTTCGTAATCGTCTGCGACTTCCCCGTGCCGGGCGGACCTTCGATCACCATGTTCGCCCCTCGTTTGGCCGCCACGATCGCCAACTGCTGGCTTGAATCGGCGTCGACGACCTGAAATGTATCGCGCGGATGCAGTTCGGCGTCGAGCGCGGCGGCATCGGCCGGCATGGCATCTGCCGGCTCATCGGCGGCCAAGCCACACAGCCGCGAAACCAACGGATGGTCGGTAATGGCGCCATCTTCTGGCCAACGTGCCGGATTGAGATCGAGATACATCAGCAGCTTGGCGAAGGAGAACAAGCCCAGATGCGTCTCGCGCCGCACCGACCAACCTTTGAAATTGGGGCGCGCGACGAGCTCTTCCATTTTCCGCAAAAAGTCACCCAGTGGTTCCGGCGATTCGGCGTCGAAGGCGGGCAGTTCCACGCCAAAATTGCTGCGGCAAAGCTCGGCCAACGTCGGGTTGACGACCGCATCGTCTTCGAGCAACCGGACTCGATATCGCTGTTTGGCGTCGCGCCGCAACAACTCGGCGGGCACGAGTACCAGCGGCGCCGATGCCGCCTTCTGGCCGCCCTCATTCGGATCGATCCAGTCGAGCAGGCCGAAGGCGAAGTACAAGATGTTGCAGCCCTGCTCCTGCAAGGCGCTTTCCGATTCGCGGGCGAGGAACAATAGCCGGTTTTCAAGCTGGTCGTCGTCCAGCGCCGTCAAGAGTTGCTCGCCCGGCTTGAAGCTTCGGCGAATTCCGCTCGTTGGCCCGGGCGAGCTCGTGGCGTCGGAAGCTGGCGCCAAACCGCCGCGCGGCGGCAGTGTCATGGGCTTGACCGGCACGTCGCGATCTCGGCGAGCGGCCGCGGTCTGCGCTGCACGCGGCGATGAGCCGTCGGCTTTGAGTGGTCCGCCTGTTGCTTCC
>DATNEC010000558.1:0-7534 GCA_035606815.1 Pirellulales bacterium | reverse complement strand
GGTCGTCCTGGAGCCGAACGAATATCAGGCCTGGCTCTCGGGCGGCGCTGCGAACGAGCCGCCGGCCGTGGCGGGCAAGCGGTTGTTCGAGGAGCTGCGCTGCGCCACGTGCCACCAGGGGGGCGGACAATCGAGCCGTTGTCCGCCGTTGGAAAATCTCTACGGCCACACCGTGAAACTCGTCGGCGGCGAGACGGTCGAGGCCGACGAGGACTATCTGCGCGAGTCAATTCTGCACCCGGCCGTGAAGGTGGTGGCGGGGTTCAAGCCGATCATGCCCGCCTTCGTAGACCAGATCGGCGAAGAGGGGCTG
This sequence comes from Pirellulales bacterium, assembly GCA_035606815.1. Classification (GTDB taxonomy): domain Bacteria; phylum Planctomycetota; class Planctomycetia; order Pirellulales; family JAICIG01; genus JAICIG01. The sequence continues at coordinate 7,221 of DATNEC010000558.1, read as the reverse complement.
ATCCAACTGCTCGCTTACCTCAAGTCGCTGTCCAAAGACGAGGAGGCGAAGCCGAAGCCATGACCACGCTGCTTTCTCCCGAGCTGGATTCGTCCCGCGAGCCCGCGGCGCCGCCGCGGCGCCACTATCTGAATGCAGGTTACACGGTCCGCTCGTGGCTGTTGACGGTCGATCACAAGCGAATCGGCTTGTTGTACTTGCTGTCGATCACGTTCTTCTTTTTGATCGGCGGCGTGGCTGCCACGGTGGTCCGGCTCGACCTGATGACGCCGGCGGGCGATCTCGTTTCGCACGAGACCTACAACAAGCTGTTCACGATCCACGGCATCGTGATGATCTTCTTCTTTCTGATTCCGTCGATCCCGGCCGTGCTGGGCAATTTTCTGCTCCCCTTGATGCTGGGGGCGCGCGATCTGGCGTTTCCCAAGTTGAATCTGCTGAGCTGGTACATCTTCATCATCGGCGGGCTGTTCACGCTCTACGCGATCGTGGCGGGCGGCGTCGACACGGGCTGGACCTTTTACGCCCCCTTCAGCAGCACGTACAGCAATACGCATGTGATGGCCACGGCGATTGGCATCTTCATCACCGGCTTCTCATCGATTCTGACCGGGCTGAATTTCATCGTCACCACGCACAAGATGCGCGCCCCTGGGCAAACCTGGTTTCGCCTGCCGCTATTCGTCTGGTCGATCTACGCCACGAGCCTGATCCAAGTGCTCGGCACGCCCGTGCTGGCGATCTCGCTGGCGCTGATCGCCGTGGAACGCGGCTTGGGCATCGGCATTTTCGATCCGAAGCTGGGCGGCGACCCGCGGTTGTTTCAGCACCTGTTCTGGTTCTACTCGCACCCGGCCGTGTACATCATGATTCTGCCGGGCATGGGCGTAGTCAGCGAAATCATCCCCTGCTTCTGCCGCAAGCGGGTGTTCGGCTACGCTTTCATTGGCTTTTCGAGCTTCGCGATCGCCGTGTTCAGCTTCCTGGTTTGGGGCCACCACATGTTCGTCAGCGGGCAGTCGGTCTACGCCGGCATGGTGTTCTCGATGCTCAGCTACCTGGTGGCGATCCCGTCGGCGATCAAGGTCTTCAATTGGACCGCATCGCTGCACAAGGCGCGAATCACCTTCGATACGCCGATGCTCTACGCCTTGGGCTTCGTCGGGCTGTTCACCTCGGGCGGCCTGACCGGGCTGTTCCTGGCGGCCTTGGGCATCGACGAGCACGTCCACGATACCTACTTCGTCGTGGCCCACTTTCATTACATCATGGTCGGCGGCGCCGTGATGGCCTATTTGGGCGGCATCCATTTCTGGTGGCCCAAAATGACCGGCCGCATGTATCCCGAAGGCTGGGCCCGCTTCTCCGCCATTTTGATCTTCGTGGGCTTCAATCTGACGTTCTTTCCGCAATACATTCTGGGCTACCTCGGCATGCCGCGGCGGTATCACGTCTACCCGGAAGAGTTCCAGGTGCTCAACGTGATGTCCTCGGCCGGGGCGTCGATTCTGGCGGTCGGCTATGCGTTTCCGCTGACCTACCTGCTCTGGTCGCTGGTCTACGGCCGGCTCGCGCCGCCGAACCCCTGGCGCGCGACCGGCTTGGAATGGCAAACGCCCTCGCCGCCGCCGACCGAGAACTTCGACGAGCCGCCCGTCGTGCTCGACGAGGCCTACGACTACGAACGAATGGACGCCGCGGCCGGGGAAGCCCAGGCCCGCGCCGGCCAGGAGGTGACCGTTGTCTGATCTTCCCTTGTCTCCGGCGCCCGCGTCGCACGCCGGGCACGGCGCCGGCCGCTCGCCGGCCTTGCATCACCAGTTCGAGGATCTCGCGCAGCAGCACGAGGCCGGCGAGATGGGCATGTGGATGTTTTTGGCCACCGAAGTAATGTTCTTCGGCGGCATGTTCCTGACATATTCGCTCTATCGCATGCAGGACGAAGCCGCCTTCGCCGCCGCCAGTCATCAGATGGATCTTTGGTGGGGCACGGCGAACACGGCCGTGCTATTGACCTCCAGCCTGATGATGGCTTCGGCCGTCCACGCCGCCCAAACCTCGCAGCGCAAGCTGCTCGAAGGCATGCTGCTGGCCACGATGGCGCTCGGCACGGTCTTCCTCTGCATCAAGGGCTACGAGTATTACGAGAAATACCGCGAAGGCCACATGCCGCTGTTCGGACTGCCGTTTCGCTACGACGGCCCTTCGCCGGAACACGCCGAGATGTTTTTCGGCCTGTACTTCATCATGACCGGCATCCACGCGCTGCACATGCTGATCGGGCTGGGGTTGTTGCTCTGGCTCTGGGCGCACGCCCGCCGCGGCGGGCTCCTGGGCGAGTTCTCGGCGCCCGTCCACATCACCGGGCTGTACTGGCACTTCGTCGATATCGTGTGGGTGTTCTTGTTTCCGTTCTTGTACCTGATCGGGGCGCACGGCTGACCATGACCGAGCACGCTCAAGCCAAGCATCCGTCGATCGGAACCCTGATCGCCGTCTTCGTCGCGCTGTTGGTGCTGCTCGGGGCGACCGTGGCGGTGGCCGAAGTCGATCTCGGCGGCCCTTGGAACTTCGCCGCCGCCTTTGCGATCGCCTCCATCAAGGCCGCATTGATCGTCACGTTCTTCATGAACATCCGTTACAGCACCCCCTTGAGCCGTCTGGTGGCCTTCGCCGGGCTGTTTTGGCTGGCCATCCTGTTCGCGTTGACCTTCGCCGACTACCTGACCCGCGGCTGGCTGGCAGTGACGGCGACGTGGTAAATCCTCGCAATCGAGCAACAGGGGTCGTTGGCTCCTACGACGTGGCCTGGCATGATCCACAGCGGCGCGTAGATCGTCCCTTCCGCGACGCCGCCGTTAGCGGAACGCCGGCGCGACCATCTCGGCGTCGAGCTTTTGCCAAATGCCGAGAAGCTTTTGCCGTCGCCGTGGCTCGACGTCGGCCAGGTTCCTCGCCTCGCCAACGTCGCGCGCCAGATCGTAGAGTTCCCAGTCTCCATCCGCCGCGCCTCGGCCGTGCCGCAGCAGCTTCCAGTCGCCCATGCGCACGGCCGTGTTTCGCCCTTGGCGCCAATACAGCGTCTCGTGCGGCCGGCCCGGCGCCTCGCCCGTCAGGTAGGGAATCAGATCGACGCCGTCGAGCGTTCGGCCTTCGGGCAGCCGTGCGCCGGCGACCGCGGCGGCCGTGGCGAAGGCATCGGTCGAGGAAACCGGTTCGTCACAGACCGTCCCGGCGGGCAAATGGCGCGGCCAGCGGACCATGAAGGGGACGCGGATGCCGCCTTCGTAAACGCTCCCTTTCTCGCCGCGCAGCGGTCGGTTGCTGCTGGTCAGTTCGCGCGTCGGCCCGCCGTTGTCGCTCAGAAAGAACACCAGCGTGTCGTTTTCCAGTCGGGCGGATTCGAGCCTGGCCAGGATCGCCCCCACGCCGTCGTCGAGATTGGCCAGCATCGCCGCGAAGATGCGGCGCTGGACGTCGTCGATCGAGGCGAATTTCTTGAAATACGCGTCGGCGGCTTGCAGCGGACTATGGACCGCGTTGTAGGCCACGTAGAGAAAAAACGGCTTGTCGCGCTGGCGATCGATAAACGCGACCGCTTCGCGCGTGAAGGCGTCGGTCAGATAGGCCGCCTCGGCCTCGGGCTGCCCGTCGCGCACGAGAGGGTTGTTCGCGTCGTATTCCGGCTCGTTGCCGCCCATCTGCGTCGAGTAGGTCACGTCGCCGAAGGTCCGGCGCCCCAAGCCGCCGCCGGGCAGCGTGCGGCGGCGGAGCATCGTGGCCAGGCCCGTCCACGGCGCCGGCGCATAGAAGTGGCCTTCATGCATGAAGCCGAAAAACGAGTCGAAGCCGCGGCGCTGCGGATGGTATTTCGCGGCGCCGCCCAGGTGCCACTTGCCGATGGCGCCGGTCACATAGCCCGCGTCGCGCAGCACTTCGGCCAGCGTCGTCTCGCCGAGCGGCAGGCCGTACTGCGGCTCTTCATTCTTGGCGCCGATCGGATTGAACTCATGACCGAAGCGCGTGCCATACCGACCGGTGAGCAAGCCGGCCCGAGACGGGCTGCAATTCGGAGCGGTCACGTATCCTGCCGTAAATCGCACGCCGGCGGCGGCGATCGAATCGATATGAGGCGTGGGAATCTGCGGATTGCCCTGGCAGCCCAATTCGCCGTAGCCGAGATCGTCGGCGATGATGAACAGAATGTTCGGACGACGGGGCGAGGCGTCAGGCCCTTTCGCCTCGCCGGCCCGGGGGCACAGCAGCGCACCCGCCGTTGCGCCGAGAATCAGCAATACTTTCATGAACAACAGTTTAGCCTCGTGAACCCGGCCTGCGGGGAATGTGCGGCCCCTCAACCGATCCAAATCAACACGCAGGTCGCCAAGAAGTTGTTGATCCCATGCGCCAGCATGGCTGGCAACAGCGTGCCGCGCCATTCTCGAACCAAGGCGAAGGCCAGCGCCAGGGCCATCAGGACCGGAACCGCGATCCAGCCCTGCGGATGGATGACGGCAAACAGAAAGCTAACGGCGAGGCCGCTGACCAAGACGCTGACAGCATATCCAAAACGGCACGTCGCGTCGCGCAAATGCCGGTACAACACGCCGCGAAACATCGTCTCTTCCATAAGCGGCGCCATCACGCTGGCAAGGAACACGACCTGCAGCTTCTCCCACCAATCCGAATCAAGCAGCCAGCCGACGATCGGATGCGTCGGCAAATTCTGGCCAAATTCAACGCCGGCATCGCCCGTCCAGCGGCGCTGGAGCGCCAGCAGAGCCAGGACCATCGCCACGCCGACCGCGACGAGCGGCAATGCCGCGAGGTAAGCGACGAGACCAAGTACGATCTCCACGAGCGGCCGGCGACCGAAGTGCAACCCAAGCTCGTCGCGCGCCACGCTCCAGCCGATGCCGCGCAGCATCGGCCAACCCAATGCCGCCAGACTGGCGAGCATGACCGCCGACGTCAGCAGCAGTCGGTTGTGTCCGGCCCCCAGCCAGGCGGCGGCGTAGCTTAAGGCAATGTATAGGACGATCCACATGGCGAAGGTTTCGGCATAGATCCCGCCGCGCGGCGTCGGCGCAGCAGGCATCGTCGGCTTTGGACGGGACAACAGAATTACGACGATCGTCAGCAGCGCGCCCAACCCGCCCAATGCCAGCACGCCGAAAATGACGATCAAAATCACCGACCAGGCGAAGGTCCGCCGAGCTTCCCAGAGCAAGCCTTCACGAACGTTCGCATCGCCGGCGCCGGCCGGGTGCAGCGCCAGGCGGCCGCTCCAGCCTAACCGGGCGGTCAGCCGTTCGCGATCGGCTGCGCCAAGCGAGGGCAGCATCGATTTGCCCTCGGCCAAGTCGCCATATAAGAGCTCCAGCGACTCGGCTGTCTTGCGGCTTTCAGCATTTGCATGCTGCTCATCGAGGGCTTCTTCCAGGTTCTTTAGCTTTTCAGCGGCGGCCTTCGGTCCGCTGATTTCGCCTACAGCAATCACGCCGCGGAGCCGCTGTTCGATCGGCCCTGCGCCGACTGGCGCCACGGCGGCGAATTGTTCGCTTTCCTTTTTGGGAAACGTCCTGGCCGCGCCGACCATGTAGCGAACCTGCCAATCGGCGATCGAACCGGCGAGCCGATGATCGACGGTTTCATGCGCTTTAACGGCCCGAGGATGGGGCCGAGCGTTTTGCCATGCCACGAAGCTCGCCACTCCCACGATCACGCACCAAGCAATCAAAGGGCGTCCGCGGACGCGCGGACCGCCAGTCACGGGCGGTTCACTGTCGAGCGATGGCTGTTCGGCAGACATATCTGATCGGAAGATTGCAAACAGGGCGCCAGGCGGAACGAAGTCCATCGGCTCATACGGCAGTATAACCCGTGGAGATGACGGCAAACCAGCAGCGTGTGACGATCATCGAGCCGACCGCATGGCACAGGATCGCGAGAGAGCTAGTCGGGCGGCAAACAACGGATTCGATTACAATGCGGAAGGCGAAGCGGACCCGCGGAAAGGAAGATCGATCATGAGTCATGCCACGCTGTTTGTCGGCACGGTGGGCGAAGGCGTCTGGCGCAGCACCGACGGCGGCGCTGAATGGACCCGTTCCAGCAAAGGGATGTTCGTCGAGTGCGACGTGCGGTCCCTCGCCGTCGATCCGCGCGATCCGCGACTGATCTATGCCGGAACGAATGAAGGCGTTTATCTCACGAAAAACGCCGGCGACGACTGGGTCCGGCTCGAAGGACCGCTCGACAAGCTGATCACCTGGTCGCTGCTCGTCGTGCCGCATCAGCCCGACACGGTCTTGGCGGGCACGCGGCCGGCGCGCATCTTTCGCTCGACCAACGCGGGCCGCGGCTGGCTTGAAACCGACGCCCAGCCCGCCCAGGAATGTGCCGGCATTCGCTTCAATCGCGTGACCACGCTGCTGGCCGATCCACTCCAGCGCGATCGACTGTGGGCAGGCGTCGAAATCGACGGCGTTTGGACCAGCACCGACGGCGGCGCGAGCTTCAGCCGCGTAGGCCAAGGGCTTTCGTCGGTCGACATTCATGGTTTGGCGATCGTTCCGCGCGATGGCCGCCGCGTCATGTTCGCCACGACGAACAACGATCTGAACGTCAGCGACGACGACGGTCTTACCTGGCGGCCGCAGGACATCGGCAAGCAATTCGGCCACGCCTACTGCCGCGGATTGAAGCAGCGGCCCGACCGGCCCGAGGTGTTGTTTCTGGGCAATGGCGACGGCCCTCCCGGCAGCGTCGGCGCGGCATGGCGCAGCCTCGATGGCGGGCAGGAGTGGCACAAGCTGGCCTTGCCCGGCGTGCCGAACTCAACGATCTGGGATTTCGCCTTTCACGCGACCTCGCCCGACAATATCTACGCCTACAGCGTCAGCGGCGAAGTTTACCACTCGGCCGACGGCGGAGACCGTTGGCGCCAACTGCCTCGCGAATTCGGCGAGATCCGCTCATTGGCCGTCGCATGAAAGTTCATCGCTTTTCAGGCCGCCTGCGCCGGGCACTTGCGCGGCTAGTTCTGGCGATCGCGCGATAGCTCCGGGCGATTGACCGCCGCGCCACCGCTCGGTTCTTGGACATCCTTTCTGGGCCCGTGCGAAGATGGCCAACTTTCCCAAGATGACCGCGAGAATGTGGCCATCTTCGCCGGCCGCGCCTGTTGATAATCCCTGACCGCTGGCGTGTTGCTGGCCA
>DATNEC010000552.1:0-7045 GCA_035606815.1 Pirellulales bacterium | reverse complement strand
GTAAGTGCCTTGGGGAACGACCGTGCCGGAATCCATCATCATCCCGGAATCGTAGCCCATCGACATGCCGCCGCTGGAGCAGCAACCGGCGTCGACCGCACAGCCCCCGCCGCAATGGCGTCGCCGCAAGAAGCAACCATGCCGTCGGGCGCAGGGCGCCGGGCCGCACACGGGCGCCGCCTGACAGGCCTGCTGGCCGCAGGCCCCTTGAGGACAAGAGGGTTGGCAGCAAGGTCCGGCGCCGCAGCCCAGGCGGCGATGGCGATGCCCGACGCGGCAGCCGCCGCAGCCTTGCATCTCGTTGCAGTAGCCGGCCCAAACGTTGTTGCAGCACGAACCGGTATAGCCCCAGCCGCCGCCGCCCGCGTATCCGCCCGCGTACCCACCGGGGTATCCGGCGTAGGCATAGTTCGGACCGGCATAGCCGCCGTAGCCGAAATTGGCCGGGCCGCCCCAGCCGCCATAAGCAAAGCCCGCTTGCAGCATTTCCGCCGCGTCCGCTTCCACAACCGTGCCGGCCACCAACACGAGCATGACGATGGCCGCTGCGCATCCCTTGAAACCGAACCGCTTCATGACTTTGTTCCTTTCGAGTTTGTTCCAAACTCCCTTGATTCCATCCAGCGATCGGCATCGGGCGGCTGACCCTTGGGCGGTGGAAACGTGGTCCACATGGCTCGCGGGTTGGTTACCGCGGCGGCGTCGCCGATGTTGATCTGGGGAAACATTGCTTACAAATGGCCTCAAAGCAAACGCAGGCGTTGCATTTTCGCTAATCCGCAATCTTCAAGGTCCGCTGCGCGGCAGCGTTTGCGGCGCGCATCCCTTTTGGCAGCTTGAATTTGCCGCTAAAATGCAGGGCGAAACGAGGGCGTCGATTTTTTGCCACATTGGCGTGGCTAGGTCTTGCAGGCCCATTGATCGAGAGTGTGGTTGTTAGCGATTGTGCCATCTGCGACGAGCGGCGAGGTGCGGGCGCTGGCCGCCGTGGCGCTGGGCTGTGCGGGAGGGGCGGTCTTGGTACGCGCCGGACGGCGGTTGCGCGGCAGCACGCTGGCGGCGCCCTGGGTCTGGAGTTGCTTTTCGCTCGCGGCGCTGGTCGGCGCCGAGATCATGGCCGCATGGCTGAACGGCGAGGCGCCGTCGGCTGTGGCGGTCCACTTGCAATACCTGGCCGCCATGACGATGCTCACCCCGTTCGTGGCGATGCTCGGCGCGAAGCGCCCGCAAGATCGAGCCTGGCAGTGGATCGTGTTGTCGCTGTTGGCTCTGCTCGCCTTGCCGAGCCTCAAGGCGGCGATCTTCGACGCCGGCGCGCCGCCGGCGCCGCATGCCGCCTGGCGTTGGTTGTTGGCCGTGATGGCGCTCGCCGGGTTGCTGAATTATCTTCCCACGCGGTACGGCGTCGCAGCCGCGCTGTTCTTCGGAGGGCAATTGCTGGAGCTTGCCGAGTATTTGCCCGGCTTGGCGGCGCCCCTCTCCGGACGCGATTCGCTCGCGGGTCTCGGTCTGGCGGTTGCGGCACTGTTGGCGGCGCAGGCGGCGGCGCTGGTGAAGAAGTCGGGCGCCCCCTCGGTCGATCGACTGTGGCTCGATTTCCGCGACGCCTTCGGGGTGCTCTGGGCGCTGCGCGTCGCGGAGCGATTCAACGCCGCGGCCGCACAATCGAGTTGGCGCGTCTGGCTCGGGTGGAGCGGCTTGAAAAGCAACCGAAAGGAGCAGCATCTCGTTCGAGACGCTGGGCCGATCTCGGCCGACGTGTTGCCGGCCATGCGCCAGAGCTTGAAGAACTTGCTGTGGCGCTTCGTCTCGCCCGAATGGATCTCCGAGCGGCTCGGCCCTTAGCGAGGCGGCAGGTTGACGTCGGCCGGATTGATCGCCGACGCGTTGGGAGTCGTCGATCGGCCATAGCGATCGCCGCCTGCGGTTGGGTAGCGACTGGTCGACGCCGCATCCGGGTAGCGGCTCGCCGGGATAGTCGCCGCCGAGGCGCCATAGCCGTTGTCGTAGGCTGCCGGCGAGGTTCCGCCCGCGTTGCCGTTCCAGGCGCCGCCCGCCGCGCCGTTGCTCCCGCCGCCATTGCCCGCCGCGCCGGCCATCCCGTTGTTGGTCGCCGCGCCGGCGCCGGTAGAATAATCGCCAGTGCCGCCGGGCCGATAATGCGGATCGGCGCCGCCATTCGGATCGCTGGCATACTGTCCACCGGCGTACTGCCCGCCCGTGCTCTGGCCGCCGGGCGACTGATAGGGCTGGACGCCCGGCGGATTATATCCGGTGTCTCCCGGACGGTAGCCGGGATCGGCCGGCGGATTCCCGGCAGGAGCCTGCCCTTGTCCCCAGCCTGCGCCGCCTGCCGGGTTGTATGGCGCCTGCTCAGGAGTCGTGTTGTATCCGCCGCCTGCGCCAGCACCGTCGTAGCGAGCGCCGCCCGCGCCGTGGTCGGCGTAGCGATTGTCGGCGGCGTAGTTCACGTTTGCGGCGGGATCGGCCCCGGCATTGCCTTGGAACGGGGCGCCGCCGTAGGACTGTTGCCCCTGATAGTCGTTGTACGCGCCGGCGCCGGTAGGCGCTCCGCCCGGAGCGTAAGGGTTGGCGACCTGGCCAGCCACGTAGCTGCTGTTCGCGTTGGAGGGGTAGCCGTTCATTCCGCCCGCGGGTTGCTGCTGATACCCGTTGACGTCGTACATGCCGCTTTGCGGCGTCACGGCGCCGCCGGCTGCCGCGGCCGCATAGGGATCTTGGCCGGCGGTCGCGGCGTAATTGTTCGCGCCGTAGGGGTCGGCGGGGTTCGTCGCCACGCCGCCGGTTTGTTGAGCGTATTGGCTTGGATCATGCTGGCCGGTGCTGGCTTCGCTGCCGTAGGGCGACACTTGCGAGGAGGGCATCGTGTACTGCGGCGCCGCGGGCGGAGGCGTCGTCGACGAAGTCGAGTACTGGGGCATCTTGTTGCGGCCGGGCCACCAACTGGGGCGACCGCTTTGGCAGCCCGCCAGGCCCAGCATCGAAAGAGTGACCAGCGCCCACCGCGTGGTTGAAGCTCGCATCGCTTACGCGCCCTTCGGGAAGTGCCTGTCAGGGAAGCGTGCGATCGCGCGACATCCTTGCCGCGTTCTCATACCGCCTTCTTCCTTGAAGACTGGAGACTTGGAGATATGCGTTGACGCCGGCGAGCTTGATGCGCAGCCGGCAACTTCGTGCTAGTCTAAATTCGGATCTGCGACGCGAATTCTTTACTTAAGCCGAAAACTTCGCCCATTCGGGAAACTTGCACGCCTCGGCCCGGCGCATCCTTCGCCTAGGCGGACGTGGCGGCGGATTATAGAGGCCCTCCGCCGAGCGTCAACAGCAGTATTTCTGGGGTGCGAAGGGCCAATATCTCTCCTGTTTTGCCTAAGTTCACGCCTCGCTTGCCGCCGCGCGGCGGCTTTGATAGGCTCGAAAGTTTGGCTTTGCCGGAAATTCTGCTGCTAGGGATTCATGAATTCCACCGACCTACAGCCGCCGAGCGGACTGAATGGCGAGGGAGACTTCATCCGCGTCCGCGGAGCGCGGGTCCACAACCTGCAAAATGTCAGCCTCGACATTCCGCGAGACCAATTGGTGGTCATCACCGGGCCGAGCGGCTCCGGCAAAAGCTCGTTGGCGTTCGACACGCTGTTCGCCGAAGGTCAGCGGCAATATATCGAAAGCCTGTCGGTCTATGCTCGGCAGTTTCTGCATCAGATGGAGCGGCCCGACGTCGATTTGATCGAAGGCCTGCAGCCGACGATTTCCATCGATCAGCGGGCAGGCAGCCGCAATCCCCGCAGCACCGTGGCCACCGTCACGGAAATCTACGATCACCTGCGGTTGCTGATGGCGCGCGTCGGGCAGGTGTTTTGCTATCAGTGCGGCGCCCCGATCTGCCAACAAACCCCCGAGCAGATCGTCGACGGCTTGCTGGCCCTGGCCGAAGGGACCAAGGCGATTCTGCTGGCGCCGATGGTGCGAGGCCGCAAGGGCCAGCATGGCGAGGTCTTCGAGGCGATTCGCAAGGCCGGCTTCGTCCGGGCCCGCGTCGACGGCGAGGTCTACGACTTGGACGCGCTGCCGGCACTGGCCCCGCGGAAGAACCATACGATCGAGGCGGTCGTCGACCGCCTGGTGCTGCGCGAGACCGTTAGAGCCCGGCTGGCCGAGTCGATCCAGTTGGCCCTGGGGCACGGCGAGGGGCTGGTCGCCGTCACGTATCTCGTGCCCGGCGCCAGCTCGGAAAACGGCTGGCACGAACTGCTCTACAGCACCGAGCACGCCTGTTCGCAGTGCCAGATCAGTTACGAAGAGCTCGAACCGCGGACCTTCAGCTTCAACAGTCCCTACGGCGCCTGTCCGGCATGCGAAGGGCTTGGTTCGCAGATGGCCTTCGACCCCGATCTGATCGCTCCCGATCTTTCGCTGTCGCTCGACGGCGGCGCGGTGGCGCCCTGGCGAAATGCGACTCCCGCGGCGGCCCAGCGCCATCGGCGCGAGCTCGGCAGCTTCGGCTCGAACGGCTCGCGGCCGAGCACCCCCTTGGAAAAGTGGAAGCCCAAGGATCTCAACTCGCTGTTCACCGGCGAGCGCGATTTTCCGGGCCTGATCGCGCTCTTGGAGCAAGAGTATCAAGCCGCCAAGACCGACGCCGCCCGCGAGCGCTTGGAGGCCTTTCGCAGCGAACAGGTCTGTTCCGCATGCCAAGGGGCGCGGCTGCGGCCCGAGGCGCGCAGCGTCCGCGTCGCCGGCAAGGCGATCCACGAAATCACCGCCCTGCCGGTCGAGACGGCCCGAGAGTTCTTCGCCGGCCTGAGCTTCCCCGACCAGCAAGCCCCGGTGGCGAAGCCGATCGTCCAGGAGATTTCGGCCCGGCTCGATTTTCTCGTGCAAGTCGGCCTCGACTATCTCTCGCTCGACCGGCCGGCCGACACGCTCAGCGGCGGCGAGCTACAGCGTATCCGCCTGGCGACCGGCATCGGCTCGGGGCTCGTCGGCGTCTGCTATATCCTCGACGAACCCTCGATCGGCTTGCATCCTCGCGACAACGGGCGCTTGATCCAGGCGCTGCGCAACCTCCAGCACCAGGGCAATAGCGTGTTGGTCGTCGAACACGACGAGGCGATCATGCGCGAGGCCGATCACCTGATCGACGTTGGCCCCGGCGCCGGGCGGCACGGCGGGCAAGTCGTGGCGCAGGGCTTGCCGACCGAGGTCCGAGACGCGGCCGGCTCGATCACCGGCCAATATTTGTCGGGGCGGATCTCGATCCCCGCGCCCGCCAAGCGCCGCCGCGCGAGCCAACGCAAGGCGATCTCCATCGAGGGCGCCACGGCCAACAATCTCAAGGAGCTGAGCGTTTCGTTTCCGCTGGGCGCACTGGTCTGCGTGACGGGGGTCAGCGGATCGGGCAAGAGTTCGCTGGTCCAAGAGACGCTGGCCCGCGCGGTGTCCCGGCGGCTGGGCGCCGCCGGCGCGAAACCCGGCCCGCACACCAGCCTGCGCGGCGTGAGCCAGATCGACAAGCTCGTCGAGATCGACCAGGCGCCGATCGGCCGCACTCCGCGCAGCAATCCGGCGACCTACACCGGGCTGTTCGACGAAATCCGCCAGGTCTACGCCACCACGCGCGAGGCCCGCTTGCGCGGCTATAAGTCGGGCCGGTTCAGTTTCAACGTCAAGGGCGGGCGCTGCGAAGAGTGCCAAGGGCAAGGCGTGCGCAAGATCGAGATGAACTTCCTGCCCGACCTGTACGTGGCGTGTTCCGAATGTCACGGCGCCCGTTTCAATAGGGCCACGCTCGAAATCCTGTACAAAGGCAAGTCGATCGCCGAGGTCTTGGATCTGAGCGTGGACGAGGCCGCGGAATTCTTCGAGAACTTTCCGGCAATCCGGCGGCTGCTCGAAAGCCTGCGCGAAGTCGGGCTGGGCTATCTGTCGCTCGGTCAATCGTCGACGACCCTCTCGGGCGGCGAAGCGCAACGCATCAAGTTGGCTGCCGAGCTGGGTCGAAACGACACCGGCAAGACGCTCTATATTCTCGACGAGCCGACCACCGGCCTGCACTTCGACGACGTTCGCAAACTGCTGGCCGTGCTCAATCGGTTGGTCGATCTGGGCAACACGGTGGTGGTCATCGAGCATCAATTGGACGTCATCAAGTCGGCCGATTGGCTAATCGATTTGGGGCCCGAAGGGGGCGCAGCGGGCGGGCGGCTGCTGGCCGCTGGAACGCCCGAGGACATCGCCGCCTTGGCCGATAACGCGACAGGCCAGTATTTGAAGCCGTTGTTGAACGGGGCGCCGCGGACCGATGCGATGGGTTAGGCGGTTGCCGGTGACGCGGCATTTCTTGGAGCACAGCAAAGCCCGCATTGCCACGGCGATGTCCTTGCAACCGGGTGCTGCCCGAACGTGGAATTGCCGGCCTGCGGAGCGCCGCACGAAAAATCAAAAGGCTTTGACTTGTGTGAGGCTAGCATTCAAGCCGGCGGCGCGGCTTGCTGCCCGGTGGCGAGGCAGCACGAAATGCTCCGGAGCAGGCTGCGCGTTGCGAGCCGGAAAGTGCCTACCACTCTGACCCCTCCGGTAGGAAAGAACAATCGAAGACCGTCAATTTCGACAATTGAGGCTCGACGCTGACGTACAGCTTGCCGCCGGGCTGCCGAAAGATCAGCGTTTTTGCGACCGGATGCAATTTGACGAAGCGGGCGTCGGGCGAACCGTAATGGCCGTCGAATTCATCCTCGGGTCGTCCGAGCCTTTTCACGACTGCTGTTCGCGATTGGCCCACGAGCCGGCCCTGCCACCATCGCACTTTCCGCCCCGGATCGGCCTCTCTGCGGATAGCGATGACGCCGACGACGATTGCCACGCCGACGGTCAGGCAAAACAACGTCCGAAGGCGGAATTGAAAACGGCGCGGTTCGGCGGGCCCGCTCAATCTCTCCGCGCCGACAGCATCATCTGCTCGCGCGTTCGTGTCGTGTTTGGTCATAAGCCATGCAATCCGACGAAAAAAAATGGCTAAAATGTG
>DATNEC010000540.1:0-16055 GCA_035606815.1 Pirellulales bacterium | reverse complement strand
CGTGTTGTTGTTGGCGTCGGTGGCGGTCGCGGTGATGGTTTGGCCGCTGGCGACCGTCGCGGCAAAGCTGGCGTTGATCGTGGCGTTGCCGCTGGCATTGGTCGTTACGTTGACAAAACCCAAGAGGGTCTGACCCTCGGTCAAGGCCCCGCCGCTGGCGGCCGAATTGACGAAGAACTCGATGCGGAAGCTGGTGTTCGGGCTGCTGTTGAGCGTGCCCGCGATCGCAATATTGCCGCCGCCCGGCGTGGCCGAGGTCAGAACGGGAAAGTTCTGAAAGCTGTTGGGGCCGACGTGCGGACCGCCCGCCGTGTTCGCGGTGACGCCGTCATCGGCGGGAAAAGCAAACTGCGTCGTCAGGTCGATCCCCGGCTCGAACGTCGGATTGCTCAGCCCGTTGCGGAAGAGGGCATTGCCGAGAATCGCATTGCCCACGTTGAGCTGGGCGGAGAGCGAGATCGGGTTGTCGAAGACGGCCGCCCCGGCGGCGCCGTTGAAGGCCACGCTGTTTCCGGCGCCGATCGATGTGCCGCCGATGGTGTTGTTTTGCACGCCGGGTTCGCCGGCCTGGCCGCCGCTGGCGCCTTTGCTGGTGAGCACGATGCCTTGCAGCACGTTTCCGGCGGCGCTCGCGCCATCGGCCCCCAGACCCACCGCATTGCCCGCGACGACGTTGTTCTGGGCGCCGTTGTCGAGTTCGATGCCGTACAGGTTGAAGCCCACGACGTTTCCGGCGCCGGCCGTGGCGCCGCCGACGGTCGTGTTCTTGGCGCCGTCGAGCTCGATGCCAGCGCCGAAGTTTCCGGCGGCGGTCCCCGCGTGGGCGCCGCTCGGCCGCGCGCCGACCGAGCCGGCCCCCGAGGCGCTCACGCCGATGAAGTTGCCTTGCACCACGTTGCCGGTCGACGGCGTGGCCACAAGCCCCACGATATGCACGCCGTCGCCGGCGTTGCCCGAGATCACATTCCGCGCGGCGGCCGTCGGCCCGCCGATCGTATTGTTCGACGAGCCGCCGGCGACCAACACGCCGTCGAGCCCGTTGGATTGCGCGACCGTCCCGCCGGGATTGACGCCGATGAAATTGCCGGAGACCGTATTGCCGCTTCCGCCGTTCAGTTGAATGCCGTTGCCGCTGAAACGATTGATGGCCAAGCCGTCGACGGTGCTGGCGCCGCCGTTGATATCGAGCCCGTCGGCGTTGGGGCCGGCGCTGCCGCCGTTCAACTCGATCAGAATCACGGCGTTGTCGCCGGCGCTTAGGCCATTGGCGCTGGCGCCGGGCTGGCTGTAGCCGTCGATCACGACCGGCTTGGTCAATGCGGGCAACGCCCCGGCGCCCGTGCCGCCGACGCCGATCGTCTGCACGCCGGCGCCGGGAATGTTGAAATCGATCGTATCGTTCGTGCCATAGCCGCCGACCGCCACGACGTCGGCGTTCAAGTTCGCGCCGCCGTTGATCGAAGCGATCGCCTCGCGCAGCGTGACGCCGCTATCGACGGCGATGGCGTCGCCGGCGCTCGTCACGGTGATCGTGGCCAGCAATCGCCGCGGCTCCAAGCCTTCGAGCCGGAGGCATGAAAAGCGGCTGCGGCCGGCATGCGTCGCGGGTTTGCGGTTTCGATAGGATCGCCGCCGCCTTGAAAAAAACATGCGTTGCACTCTCCCGGTGGTTGTGTTCGAACGCTCTGGCGAAGCCCGGCCGCGCCGCGGCGATCCGGCTTGGATTTTGGGCGCCGGGGCCGACAATTGCAACTGGAAAACGACAGCGCCTTGCCTGCGGCGCCGCCGTGGCCGTAGAATCGCGGGCTGCCATTTTCCCGCCTCGAACGCTCCCCAAGCTCTCTCCACGGCTTTCTTCACGATGCGAACCAGCAAAGTCAAAGCCAAACTCTCGCGCGGCGAGCCGGTGCTCGTTCCCGCCTTGCACTTCACCGATCCGTCGGTCTACGAAATGACGAGCCTGATGGGCTTCGATTGCATTTGGATGGACCTGGAGCACCACGCCTACAGCGTCGAAACGGCCGGCCACCTGATGCGGGCGGCGCGGGTCGGCGGCGCCGATCTGATGGCCCGGCCTGCCAAGGGCGAATTCATGCGGATGGGCCGGCTGCTCGAAGCCGGCGCCCAGGGCATCATGTACCCTCGCTGCGACGACGCCGATGAGGCCCGGCAGGTCGTGCGCTGGGCCAAGTTCGCGCCGCTGGGCACGCGCGGCTTCGACGGCGGCAACCCGGACGCTCCCTATGGCTCGATGCCGATGGAGAGCTATCTCCGCGAGGCCAACGCCCAGACGTTTCTGGTCGTGCAGATCGAAGACTTGCAAGCGGTCGAGCAATCGCGGGCGATCGCCGAGGTGGAAGGGGTCGACGTGCTGTTCGTCGGGCCGGCCGACCTGTCGATCCTCAGCGGCGTGCCGGGCGAGTTCGATCACCCGCGCGTTCAAGACGCGATTCGCAAGGTGGCCGAGGCCGCGAAGCGAGCCGGCAAGGACTGGGGCACGACCAGCGTCTCGGCCGCGCGTACTCGGCAATTGCTCGACCAGGGCGCCCGCTTCATCTGCCAGGGCTGCGACATCGTGATGCTCCGGCAGGCTCTCGAGCAGCTTCGCACCGACGGCACCGCGATGGGCTTTACGTTCGACGGCAGGTTGTAGCGAGGTAGGGCGGGCCTCGCCCACCGCGGAAGCGCCTGCTTCACCCACGTCGAACTTGCTGATTGAGGTCTACCGTTTTTTCGCCGAAGCGCCGTTCCGTGCCGCCGCGGCCTTTACGAGGGCCTTGAACGCGCCCGCGTCGATCTGCTCTCCTTCGTGGATGTCGATCGCCCTTCGCGTGGCGCCTTCCAAGCTGGAATTGAAAAGGCGCGACGGGTCGGGAATGCTGGCCCCCTGGGCGAACGTGAGCTTCACGACCTTGGTGTACGTTTCCCCGGTACAGACGATCCCGTCGTGCGACCAGACCGGCACGCCCGCCATCGCATTCGACGGCTTCCTCCACTTCACCTCCTCGATCATCTCGGGGTCGGCCTCCAGGATCAGCGCCCGCATGCGCGCCAGGGTCGCCTCGCGCCAATCCCCCGCGGCGCCGGCCCGCGGGACGATGGGCCGCGCAGCGGGTTTCGCGGTCGCCGGCTTCGCTTTCGCGCCCGGCTTCGCTTTGGCGCCCGGCTTGGCCTTGGCGCCCGGCTTGGCCTTGGGGATGGCCTTGGGGATGGCCTTCGGCGGGGACTTGGACTTGGCCGCCGACTTGCGCGGCTTGCTTGCGCGCGACGTGTCCTTGGCCTTCGATTTCGCCCTGCTGTCCGTCATCCTTCGTCCCTTTTGGTTGGATGTTTCTCAATGCGCACGAAACTATCTCCGGCGATTGCGCGCACTCGATCTATGCCGCCGCCGCGACGCGCTCGGCCGCCAGCTCGCGCGGATGAGGCTGCGCCGCGCGGCGCGGCAGCGATGTGAGCACGACGCAAATGGTTTCGCTCGCGGGGTCGGCCCAGCAGAGCGTGCCGGTCGAGCCGGTGTGGCCGAACGTGCGATCGGAACACGCGGGGCTGCCCGATTCTCGCCCCACGGCAAAGCCCAAGCCTCGCGGCGTGAAACCCGGCGGATTGTGATTCTTCGTCATCAGCCGCGCCGTCTCGGGGCGAACGACCTTGCCCTCCGCCCGCATGAATTCGGCGAGGAACTTGCCGATGTCGGGCGCCGAAGCGTGCGTTCCGCCCCAGGGCGCGCCCAGCTTTCGCCAGTAGGGGCTGTTCCAATCCCACTCCTTCGACCGCGGATCGCCGCCGCCCGCCTCCGGCGCGGCGCCGTCCATCTGGCAGGCCACCATGTCTTCCAGTTTGAAGCGTCCGAGTCCCTGGGCCGAGCGCTTCATGCCCAGCGGTGCAAAAACTCTGCGATCGACGAGTGTGAGAATGTCCGCGCCGCTCACGATCTCGGCGATCCGCGCCGCCAGCAGAATGCCCATGCTCGAATACTGGTACTGCGAGCCGGGGGCGAAGCCGAGCGGCGCGCGAGCGGCCCGTTCGGCGAACGCGCTCAGCGGCGCGTGGCGGGCGCGCAGTTCGTTGTTGTCGGCGAGCTGGTCGGGCAACCCGGAGACGTGCGTGAGCAACTGGCGGATCGTCACTTCGTCGCGCCCGTCGCCAGTGAACGCGGGCAAGAACTTCCGCGCGCGGTCGTCCAGCTCGAACTTTCCCTGGTCGAACAGCGTCATGACCGCCGCGACGTTGATCGGCTTGGAAATCGAGCCGAGCAAAAACATCGCGTCGTCGCTAGCCGCCTTGCCGAAGCGGCGCGTATACGACTCGTCGCCTTGCACCACGTGCAGCACGGCGGCATCCACCTGCTTGGCCGCCGCGGCCCGCTCAAGCACTTCGGCCGCGCCGTCCCACCGCTCGCCGCCCCGCGCCGCGAACAAACGCGAAGCGGTCGAAGCGGCCAAGGCCGCCCCCAAAAATGTGCGTCGCTGCATCGCATGCTCCCGTTCAGGCATCGTTCTCGACAAGCATTGCCGCACCGCTATTCTGAGGGCCGCTCGCCGCCGGATCAAGCGCTTGTTTGGTTGCCGTCGGCGCGGCGATTCCCCGCGGCTCCTTTCTGGCGGCGGCCTTCGGCGGGGCGTAGAATCAAGGTCGCATCGGGCCGCCGATCGGGTGTTCTTTGCAAAAGAAGTTCTTTTCGAAAAGGAACGTGCGATGGCTCGCGCGTCGTCGTGGTTGGTGGTGGCGCTTTGCCTTTCGCGGCTGGCCCTGGGCGATGAACCGGCCCCGGTCCCCTCGGCGACGCCCGAGCAAGTCGAGCAGGCGGTCGAGCGCTCGATCGGATACTTGCAGACGGAAAGCGCCGCCTGGATGAGCTCGCGCAAGTGCGCCGCCTGCCATCACGTGCCGTTGGTGCTGTGGTCGATCAACGAAGCCGGCCGGCAGGGCTACGCGATCGACAAACAATTCGTCGAGCAGACCGCCGAGGCTACGCTGGGCGGCCCGGACAAGCTGATCTCTGCGAAGCTGTTCGACGACCCGGCGGCCCCGCCCGACCCGCGGCCGATGGGCAAGGGCGTGAAGATTGGCGCCGCGTTCATGGCGGTCGCCGGGCATTCGCTGCCCTCGCTCGACGAGGGGCAAAAGCAAACGCTGCGGGCAATCGCCGAGCATATCGTCGAAAAACAGCGCGACGATGGTTCGTGGGAATTCTTTCTCTCCCGGCCGCCGATCAACGAAACCGAAACCACCGACGCCGTTTGGCTGATCATGGCGCTGCAAGGCGAAATGGGGCCCGACGCGCCGGAATCGTTGCGGGCGGCGCTGGCCAAGGCCGAGGCTTGGCTGGCCGGCCAAAAGCTGTCCGGCAATCTTCAAGACCGGGTTTTCAAGCTGCTGCTGGCGGCCCGCGGCGGCAAACCGCGCGAAGAGCTGCAAGCGATGGCGGACGAACTGCTCTCGCTCCAGCGGGCTGACGGCGGCTGGGCGCAGAACGCCGACATGCCCAGCGACGCCTACGCCACGGGCCAGACGCTCTACGTCCTCTCGCTCGCCGGCCAGACGGCCGAGCGGCCCGAGATCAAGCGGGCGATCGACTTTCTCGTCGCCGGCCAAAAGCCCGACGGCAGTTGGCCGATGACCTCGCACTCCACTCCCGACGGCCGCCCCGGCAGTTCCACCTTATTGACGCCCATCACCTGCGGCGCCGGCGCCTGGGCCACGCTCGGTTTGACGCGGCTCATGCCGAAGAGGCGGTGAGGGGCAGATGAAGACTAAAGAAAAGAATCGGACGCCCCGCGGAGGCTATGACATTTCCAATGACAACGAAATAATGCAAGACGCGTTTCGCGACTACAGCCAATTCCTAATTGGCTTGGCGTTGCTCATAGAGCCGGAGGACGAGCAGCCATCGGCGGAGTGCTATTTCTACTCGGAATTCGTGATGCAGTTTGGGTGCGATTGGTTCTGGGTGACGGCCGGGCACGTCATGGAGCAGATTGAGCCGCACCTTACCACAAACATCGCGAAATGTTTCCGTCTGATCGACCACTATGGTTTCGGGCCTGATCGGTCGAATGCGGTTCCGTTCAACTACGAAGGGGCGTGGCGCTATCACGTCTACGACAAAGCCAAGGGACTGGACTTCGGCGCCGCAGAGATCGCCCCCTTTTATCGTCACACACTGGAAAGCAATGGGGTCGCAGTCGTGAAGAAGGCTGATTGGCGGCGGTTGAACCCCGGTGGGTTTCCAAGCTTCGTGTTGACGGGGCTCGCTGACGATTCGATTGAGCGAAGCAAGAGGTTTAAGAAGGATCATTACATTGTTCAAGGCAAACCCGTGCCGAGCCTGATTCTTGCCGATCAGATACCGGTCCCGATAGGGTCGAGGCTGCAGTACACGCGGATCGCGGGGAAGATCAGCGAGCAGTGGCCCGACGGGAGCATCGTCGGAATGAGCGGCGGCCCGATCTTCGGGGTTCGACCAGATGGTCGCCGCTCTCCGATCATCGCCGTCCAAAGTGCATGGCTCGAAGACTGGCGAATTGCGTTGGCGTGTCCAATCACTACATTCGGACCAATGCTGGAAACGCAGATTAAGAATCGCAAGAAGTTAAAGAGCAAGTAATAAGAGGTGAGGCATTGTGGGGTTCGCGATTGGTTTTGACCCCGAAGGGGTCACATTCGATAGCCCAGGGCGCAGCCCTGGGAATTTGTCGGGAATCAAGACCGTTTGAAGCCCCGACGGGGCGCGACCGGCGACGTTCATTGCAGCGATTCAATGGGCCGCAAGATGAAATGCGGCGCCGTCGTACCCCTTTGGGTACGCGCGCAAAGGTGCGCAACGCTGTTCCAGGGCTGCGGCGCTATCGCACCTTCTTCGATTCGTATTCAAGTTCGACGAGATGCTTGCGAGCATCTAAACATTGTTGCAGCGATAGGGAACGTCGCTCGCTTTCACTCCACATCCCGCGGCCTTTGTCAGAGTAAAATACACTTATGTTATCCATACACGCTATGAAGCACTCAAGTCGCCCATCCATGTCCTTGCACTCGAATGGCGCGAGTGGCATGTCAGTAATCTCCATGTATATTTTGCTGATTCGTCGGCGCGCGTGATCGGTGGTGCAAAGGAACAAAGCATCTGTGAAATCGCCGGCCGTCAGTGATGAAAGGTTAGCTTCAACGTTAACCAACAGTGTTTTCAATTCCTCAATCAACGGACGAACGGCGCTCAGGTATCCTTCTTTCGTCAGTGTATTTTCCAAGGCATGTGTTGCTAGGAAATCATAAGTCTCGCTCCACTCGACGAAAATGTTGTTACCAATATTCTCGCCCTTGATTGGTGATGGCCGTGCGGCATCGTCAAGCGACTCGTTCATCCAAAGACTGCGGCAAATGTGGTTGTGTCGCGCATGATCTTCGGCACTTGGATAAACGAATGTCCATACAACGTGAGCATCGGCATCGCCCCAGCGTCCCTCGACGAGGTGATTTCGATGGTATCTACGTTTGGCGCCATCGGTCGTCACCTGTCGAACAACCGAACTGATCTCCGCTTTTGAGGCCGTTCCATTTATCACGACAGAGAATGAATATCGTTTTGCCAGTCCGTGGCTGAGATCCTCCGTCTTAAAGACGGTGTAGCGATTTGGAGGGATTAGTGGAGTGAGCAAATCTTTGAGTTGCGAAAGCGACTGACTACTGAGTGTCTGCGAGACTGGGACGTTGAACTTGAATCCCTTGCCCGTAGGGATCGCAATCTCTTTCGTGACCGGAGACCAATAGATTACTCGCTTCTCGATATCGCACAGACAAATCACCACCGGCAATGCATGGTTTAGCCAATATACAACATGGTCGGCGTCCGTACGAAACACAAAGGCTGTGCCGGTAGATTCGGATAAATAACTCACGCCTGATTTAATTTGGATTCCAAGCAATTGGCCGGTTGGCAGTTCTGCGTCAATAAGCTCTGCGTGGCCGTCGATCCCATAGTCGCTTTCAGCCTGCTCGCGAAAAGCAAATCCAAGCGCCTCGAAGCATTCCATCACCAATGCCACTCCACGTCGCTCAGTTCGTTCAGTGTCGATCGATTTCATAGAATGAACGCCTCATATGTTATTGAAAGAGCCGCCATATTCGGTTGGTAGGTGACGTCTCCGTGTAATCCGGGTCCGCAACTATGCGGCATTCAGGCAAATCGCTCTTATTCTGATGGCGATGGCGGAGGATTCAAGCGAGCCTAGCGGTCTTCCGGCCCGCAGACCGGCGGGTTGTGTGCGCGTAACGAATCGCGGACCTGCCGTTTCAGGTGCCCGAAGAGTTCTTAAGCCTTGTGTGCGCCCTCCGCGTTCCGCCCTCCGCCTTCACATCGCCCTCGGCAGCCGATGCACGAAAAACTCGCCGGGCGCCAGCCGCCGCGAGGCCAGTTCAAGCAGGTGCTCGTGGTGCGTGAAGAAGATGACTTGCGTGCGGCGGGATAGCTCGGCGAGGGCCTCGAGGGTCGCGGCGGAACGCTCATTGTCGAACTTGATCAGAATGTCGTCGACGATGAAGGGGACCGGCTCTTTTTCGTCGAGATAGGTTTCCAAGCTGGCCAGCCGCAACGCCAGGTAGAGCTGGTCGGCCGTGCCGTCGCTCATGCAGCCGACGGCGACCGGCTTGCCGCCCGAGGCGCGGATGCCGACCAACTCCGGCGCGCCCTCGTCGTTGTAGTCGGCGCGCAGCCCAGCGAACGAGCCGACCGTCAGCTTGGCGAACAAGCGGCTGGCCCGCTCCAGCACCGGGCCTTGGTTCTTCTCGCGGTAGCGCTCGATCGTGCGGTTCAGCACGGCCGAGGCCAGCCGCAGCCGGGCGTATTCCTCGACGTCGGAACCCAGCTCGGCCAGCAGGCTCTGCGCGCGGTCGGCCGCTTCGGCCGCGGCGCCGCCCGAGTCCATGCCGTCGAGGACCGCCCGCTCGCCGCCGATAACGAGCGTCGTTTCTTGGCGATCCGCTTCGTACCGCTCGATCTGCTCGGCCAGCCGGGCAAGCTGGCCCGGCACGGCGTCGGCGTCGAGTTGGACGACCGCGGCCAGAAATTCATCGAGCGCGGCGCCGCCGGCGAGCGACAGCAACCGCTCGTCGAGCTGCTTCAGATCGCGCTGCCGCTCGCGGGCGGCCGCCGAAGCTTGCTCCAACTCGGGCAACTCTTCGGGCGCCAGGCAGCGGGCCTCTTGGCACAGCGCCGCCAGCGTGCCGCGGGCTTCGGCGGCCGTCTGCCGGGCGCGGTCGAGTTGCGCGGCCTGGCGCTCGCGCTGCTTTTGCAACGTTTCCAGCCGGCCTTGGTCGGCGACCGCCTGCTGCCGGCGAGCGAAGAGCTTGTCGGCGGCCGTTTCGGGCGGCAGATCGCGCCACTCCGGCGCCAGTGCGGCGACGAGCGCTTTGACCTGCTCCAGAAACGCGGCGCTCTCGCGGCCGATGGCCTCGATCCGCTCGGAGTAACCGGCGGCGTCCTGCAGCCGGGAGAACAATTGATTGAGCTGCGCCAAAACTTCGTTCACCTGGGCCGGCGTGGCATCGGGCGGCAGGCCGAGCGGCTCGACCGTCGCGCGCCACTGCTCCTGCCAGCCTTCGAGGGCTTTTTCCGCCTCGCTAGCGTCCTGGCGCTCGCGTTTCAGATCGCCTTCGAGCGCCGCGATCTCGTCTTGCAGCTTCTGCCGCGCCGCCGCCGCCGCCGCGACGCCGTCGGCGACGGTTTGCCCGCGTTCGACCAAGGCCGCCAGGCTCTCGTTCTCGCCAGCGTCCTTTTCGCCCAAGGCTTCGAGCGCGTGGCCCAGTTCGCGGCGACAAGTTTCGATGCGCTCGCCGAGCGCCGCGATCGCGCCGTGCTGCTTGCGGATCGCCTCGCTTTGCTGCACCAACCATTGGCGGCGTGCGTCCCAAGCGCGCATCTCGCGCGGCGAGAGGGGCGCCGGGGTAAACGGCCGCCATAGCTCGGCCCAGGCGGCCTGCCGTTGCGCTTGTTCGGCGACGGCCCTCTGGCGATCGGTCGATAGTTTTTCAAGCTCGGCGGCAAGGGCCGCCTGGTTCGATGCGAGCGCGGCCCGTTCGGCGACACGGTCGGCCTCGCGGCGCAGACGATCGGCCAGTTCGTCAGCGTGTTGCACGCTCCGCTCGTAGGCGGCGGCCAACTCGCCGCCGCCGGCGGTCGACGCGATGAATTCCGCTTCGGCGGCCTCGTCCGGCTTGCCGGCCAGCCAGCGCTGGCGGACGAGGCGCCAACCCTGATCGCGCCGCTGACGGGCCTCGCTCAACTCCGCTTCGCTGGGCACGGCGCCAGCCAGCCGCAATTGCTCGATGCGCTCGTCGACCGCGGCCCGGCCCGCTACGGCCTTGGCGAAGTGTTGCTCGATCGTCGCCAGTCGGCCGGCGGCGGTGGTCAATTCGGTCTCGAAGCGGTCGATCGTTTCGGTCGTCGGCGCGGCGAGCGAGTTCAGCTCTTCAAGTTCTCCTTGCCACAGACCCAATCGCGCCAATGCCGCCGCGGCCTGTTCTTTCAAGCCGGCCAGCTCGGCCGCGGCCTGGCGTCGATCGTCGTCCAAATGGGCCAGACCGCGCACCCGCCGCAGCACGCCGGCGAGCGCCGCCGCGTCGCGAGGCGCGGCCAGCTTTTCCAGGTTCTGCCGCGCCGCGTGCAGCCGCCGGCTGCGATCGTCGAGATTGGCGCGCGACTGTTCGCGACGGGCGGCGACCGCCTCATGGCGATTGCCCAGGTTTTGCAGTTCGACTTGCTGGCGCTTGGTCAATCGCAAAGCAGCGACTTGTTCGAGCGTCAAATCGGGCCGCAGCTCGGCCAGGATTGCGCGGGCGTCGGCCTCGCGCTGTTTTTGGGAGGCTTGCAAGCCGGGCAAGTCGCGCTGCGCCTTGCGATGACCGCCCGACTCGGTCTGCAAACGCTCGATCGTCTCGCCCTGGGCCAGCAGGGCCTCGGGGATTTGCAACCCGGCGAGCTGCGCGTCGAAGTCGCGAATGGCTTCTTCGGATTCGCGAACCTGGCTTTCGGCGGCGGTCAGCTTTCCCACGGCGTCGCGCCGCTTATCGGCGAAATCGTCGGGCAAAATTTGCACCGCGCCCAGCCCGGCCAGTTCCGCGGTGAGCGCGGCGCGCTGGGCGGCCAGCGGCAGGGCGTCTCGCAGCCGCTTGAGTCGTTCGTGCTCGTGCCGCGTAATCTGCAACTGGGCCTCCAGCTCGGCCAGCCGGTCGCGCGCCTGGCGCCATTGCTTGTCGTGCTTTTCCCATTCGGAGCTGGGCAGTTGGGCTTCCTTGACGGCCTTGCGCGCCTTGTCGAACTCGGAGAGGTTCTTGTTGATCTTGGGGTTCGAGCCGCGCGGCACGAACAGCGCGGCGGCGGCGGCGTCGAGGCCCTGCTGCACATCGCGCAGAGCGGCGATGCCGGAGCCGGCGGCGAACAGAATCCGCCCCAGGTCGCCGCCGCCTTGCACGATGTCGCTGCCGCCCTTGACCAACGTCGGATGGTCGATGCCGAACATCGTCTCGAAGGCGTCGCGATCGAGACCGCCCAGCAAGCGGGCCAACCGGCCCGGCTCGATGGCCGTCGCGTCGTCCTTGAGCCGCAGATCGTTCTTCGCCGCTTTGCGGCGGACGCACTCCAGCGCTTCGCCCTCGCCGTTGCGCAGCGCGGCGGCGATCCGCAGATCGGCGTTGGCGTGCAGGAAGTTGTCGGTCGTGCGATTGGGGATGCCGTACAGAAGCTGCTTCAGCGCGCGGAGCGTCGAGCTTTTGCCGGCCTCATTGGGACCGTAGATCAGGTGCAAGCCTTCGCGGCCCGCGTCGAGGTCGAGCGAAAGATCGGTGAAGGGACCGAAGGCCCGCAACTCCAGCCGTGCGATCTTCATGAAACGTCTCTGCTCGCGAAGAGCCGGCCGGCCAGGATCGGCTGCACGTGCTCCAACAGCGACGCCAACCAGGCCGGGTCGTCGAGGCGAACGGCGTCTTCGCCTTCCTGCAATTCGGCGGGCAGCTTGCGCTTCAGTTCGGCCAACTCGCCGGCCAGCCACGACAATCCTTCAGGCCGGCTGCGGAGTTCGGCGAGATATTCGGCCAATTCGCCGAGCGGGCCGTCGCCCAGCCGCGATTCGTCCGAATCGGATTCGGACGAGGTGCGGAGTTTGATTTTTTCAAGCCAGATCCGGCCCATGCCGACGTCGTGGGCCGCGCGGCGCAATTCGTTCGTCCAACGCAGCGGCTCGGCGGCCAGGGCTTCGTGCGCGCGGCAGGCGCCGCGGACGTCGACCCGCACGGCCAGCATCCGCCCGTCGCTTTCCGAGAGCAGCGCCCGCAACTGCCGCTGGCAGCGCTCGACCACGTCGTAGCCGTCCGGGGCCGCGGCGGCGTCGATCTTCGCGACTTCCCAGCGGACGACGTCGAGCGGTTCGAAGCGCACGGTCGCGCGCCCGCGGTCGTCGACCGAAACGATGAGGCAGCCCTTGGCGCCCGCTTCGCGGATGTGGCGGCCTTGAATGTTGCCGGAAAAATGGACGTCGGCGTCGTTGCAGAGCTTGCCGCGCTGGTGGATGTGCCCAAGCGCCCAGTAGTCGTAGCCTTTCGCGCGCAGATCGTCGAGCGTGCAGGGGGCGTACCGTTCGTGGCCTTCGTGGCCGGTGGCGCAGGTGTGCAGCAGCCCGATGTTGAAGTGGCCGGGCGTGGCTTTGGGATAGGCGACGGCCAGGTTTTCCATCACGGCGGCGTTGGCGAAGCCTTGGCCGTGGATCGAAACGCCGAGATCGTCCCACGGCTCGGTTTCCGGCTTCTTGGCTGAGAGCCGGACGACGTTTTCGGGCAATTGCAGCGACTTGGTCATGCGGTTGGCCGCGTCGTGATTGCCGGAAATCAGGCAGACCTTGATTCCCGCCTCGCGCAGCAAGGTCATTTGGGCGGAGAAGAACAGCCCGGTCTTGTGGTCTTGCCAAGTGCCGTCATACAAATCGCCCGCCACCAACACGAAATCGACCTGTTCCTCGATCGCCAGCCGCACCAGGTTTTCGAGCGCCTGGCGCGTGGCGCCGCGCAGCTCTTCGACCGGCGCGCCGTCGTATCGCTCCAGCCCCTTGAGCTGGCTGTCGAGATGGATGTCGGCGGCGTGAATGAACTTGAACATCGCGAAAGCAGGGTGAGGAAATTCCAGCGAGGGGCAATAGCGAATTGTCCCATTCGCGCGCCGGAGCATCAAGGGGCGCTCTCGCCGAAGCGGCCGTTGACAAGACATTGCCCAGCAAGTAGTTTCGATTTGCCGGGACGAAACGGCGTTCGTCCGCTTGCCTAGGCGCCCAAGCTTCCGCCGCATCGACTATGTCTGAATTGAGTGCAACGAGCGATCGCCTGGATTCCGACGGATTCGATCCGTCCCCGGAGTATCGTCCAGTCAGCACTTTGGCCGTCGTCGGGCTGCTGGCGGGGCTGGCTTCGGTCTTGGCCTTTGCTCATCCGCTGCTGTGGGCCGTGCCGGCGCTGGGCACGCTGTGCAGCGCCTGCGCCTTGCATCAGATCGTAGCGGCCGTACCGCCTCGGATCGGGCGCAAGGCGGCCTTGATCGGCTTGGCGTTGTCGTTGCTCTGTGGGACGACCGCCGTCACGCGCCAGGTTCTTTTCCGCTGGCAGTTGCGCGCCGAAACGTTGCAAGCCGGCAAGCAGTGGTTCGAGGCCCTGCGCGAAGGAGACCCCTACAAGGCGCATCAGTTCACGCTCGATCCCGGCCGGCGGGTCGAGGCGGGCGAGGATCTCGTGGTGCGCTATTCGGAACCGCACGCGCGGAAAGACCTCGAGGAATACCTTGAAAAGCCCGCCATTCGGCTGTTATTGTCGCTCGGCCCCCATGCCCAGGTTCGATACTACGAAATGAAAAGGCTGGTCGCCGTTCCAGATGCGGCCGGCGCCGCTTACCGGTATGCGGTCAGCGTGCGCCAGGACGGAAAGACCACGTCGTGCTTCGTCGATTTGCAGTGGTCGCGCAGCTTCGATTATGTCCATCGCGATTGGCAGTGGGAGTTGTCGTCGGCGGAAGTCGTGACGCAGCCGCCGGCCGGTTGGACCGATGTAGTCCGGCCGCCTTCAGCCGGAAAAGAGAGCATGTAGTCCCCGGCCACCCTCGGCCGGCGCCATTTTCGGTCATTCACGGCCGAGGGCGGCCGTGCCACATCAGTTGCCGGCCCGCAACCCGCGTTGCAAAAAAGCCACGGCCTTTTTCCGGGAGAGTGATTTTCACCTTCTTGCGGCGGCCCTCGCGCCTCTTCTCCCACGGCGCTTGATGCACATTCGGCAACGCCGTAGGTCTTCCGCGGCGACGTTATTTCCCCCGTAAACGCCTGTTTTTCGGGTTTCCGCCAAAGTCAAGCCGCCTGTCTCCAGCCGCCCGAAACGCAACCTAGAGTTGCTTGAGATTTCTCTCATTGGGCCCGCGCCGCCACAAGGCATTTCACAATCGGCGGCCGGGCTGGTCTTTCGACACGTTCGCGGCATGGCCGGCTTCGGCTGGCGGTGGAGACATTTCCGATGGCAGCTTCGTGGTTCGCCTCGCCCCTAGGCGCCTCGCGCAAAACCGCCGATTCGCGGCGACCGAGACTCGCGGTCGAACGCCTGGAAGAGATTCTGTTGTTCAACGCCGCCCCGGCGGACCTGAGCGCGGTTGATTGGCGACAACAGACGTTTACGCTCGATAACGTCGACCTGCAAGCCAATCTCGGCGACTTCGCCGGCGGCACGGTGAGCGCCCAGACCGACTCCGGCATCCAGATGATCGGGGCCGTTCACGCCCAGCAGCAATATGGCCTGACTGGGGCCGGCTATTCGGTGGCCATCATCGACACGGGCATCGACTACAACAACCCGGCCTTTGCGGGCCGATACCTGGGCGGCTGGAATTTCGTCGATAACAATTCCAACACGATGGACTACAACGGGCACGGCACGCACGTCGCCGGCATCATCGGCAGCGCCGATCCGAGCCACTTGGGCATCGCCCCCGGCGTGGGAATCATCTCGCTCAAGGTGCTCGACAACTCCGGCACGGGAACGTTCGGCAACGTCGACGCGGCATTGCAGTGGGTCGCCGCCCACCAGCAGCAATATCATATCGTGGCGGTGAACATGTCGCTCGGCTCGGGCAACTACACCGCCGAACCGTTCAACTCGCTCGACTCCGATCTGCAAACGCTCGCCAACGACGGCGTGTTCATTGCCGCCGCCAGCGGCAACAGCTATTTCTCTTATGGCAGCCAGCCGGGATTGGCTTTCCCGGCGATCAATAACTCGGTCGTTTCGGTCGGCGCCGTGTGGGACGGCAACTTTGGTTCGGCTTCGTGGGCCAACGGGGCCAAGGACTACACGACCTCGCCCGATCAAATCGCCAGCTTCACCCAGCGCAACAGCATGCTCGACATTTTGGCGCCCGGCGCCTATGTCACTTCGACGTATCTCAACAACTCATTCGCCAGCATGGCCGGCACCTCGATGGCCAGCCCGATGGTCGCCGCCGCCGCCGCTCTGCTGCACCAGGCGCTCGACATGCAGGGCGAAGGCTCGCTGGCCAACGAAAGCCACATTTTGCAGATCATGCAAGCCACCGGGGTAAGCATCGTCGACAATGGCTATGGGCAGGACAACGTGAATCACACCGGCTTGACGTTCAAGCGGCTCGACGTGTTCAGCGCTTTGGAGTCGATCTTGGGCGGCAGCTACACTCCGCCGAGCCAAAGCCCGCCGAACAACTACGTCAGCCCGAATGCGGCCTTCGTCGCATCGTTGTACCAGGAAGTCCTGGGCCGGCCGGTCGATCCCGCCGGACTGAACGCCTGGGTGGATCGGCTGAACGCGGGCATGTCGCGATTGCAACTGGCGCAATTGCTCTGGACTTCGGCCGAGCATCGGGCAGACCAGGTCGCGGAGGATTACGTGGCCTTCCTGCATCGCTTGCCGGGGGCCGCCGAAGTCAATACTTGGGTCAATATCTTCCTGGCGGGCGCCAGCGAAGACCAGATGGCCGACGCCTTCTTGCACTCGAATGAATACCTTTGGTC
>DATNEC010000537.1:0-4100 GCA_035606815.1 Pirellulales bacterium | reverse complement strand
CTGCCAATCGGCTTCGCCGTTCAGCAGGCTGGCGATCGCGCGGGCCAGGTCGTCGGCGTCGCCCGGCGCGGCGATCAGTCCGTCGATGCCGTCGCGGACCGCCTCGGGCACGCCTTCGACGCGCGTGCCGATCACTGGCGTTCCGGCGGCCATGGCTTCGAGAACCACCATCGGCAACCCCTCGCCAAACAGGCTGGGCAGCACGAACAGGTCCATCTGCTCCAGCTCGCGGTTGACGTCGCTGGAAAAGCCGCGCCAATCAATCAGCGGGGCCAACCCCAGCCGGTCGGCCAGCGTGCGAATCTGAATTTCGTAGTCGGCCGTCTCGAACGAGCCGACGGCCCGCAGGCGAACTTGCCGGCCGGCGGCGCACAACCGCGCCACGGCGTGCAGCAGGACTTCGAGACCTTTGCGCGGCCGAAACAGCGCGACGCAGCCCAGGGTCCACGTTCCGGCCGGCGTCGGACGAGCGGCGAGCGGGCCGCGGGTCGGCACTCCGTTGGGCGTCACGAAAATCCGCGCGGGAGGGATGCCGATGCGGCGAGCGTAGCGTCCCAAACTCTCCGAGACCGCGATCACCGCGGGCACGCCAGCCAGGCTCGCTCGCTCGGCGGCGGCGCTGAGCCAGTTGCGCAGGCGGTGCGTCGAATCGGCGGTCGTCGGGCTGTGCAGATGATGGACGACCGGAACGCCGGCCATCGCCGCGGCCAATCGCCCGATCGACGCCGCGCGCGGCGTGTGAGTATGGACCAGTTGATAGTCGCCCTCGCGAATCAGCCGGGCCAGTTTGCGCGCCGGCGAAAGATCCCAGCGGCGGGCCATCGGCAGTTCGTAAAGCGGCGTCTGCTGCGACTTTCGCAGATGGGCGAAGCGCTCGGGCTTCACGCAGGCGAATCCGATCTCGAAGCCCGCGGCCGGCAGGCCCAGCGCCAGCAGATCTTGCACGCGCTCGGCGCCGGCGTAGTGCTCGCCGTTGACCACGTGCATCACCCGGCCCAAGTGGACCAGGCGAGCCGAGGACGGTTCGCCGACCGAAAAATCGGCCGGAAGGATCGGGTTGGAGAGGGTGGCTGACGACATGCTCAACTATAGCTCGTCAATAGGCCCCGCGGCGGCTGAGCACGCTCAGCGGGGTCTTGACCAGCAGCTTGAGATCGGTCCAAAGACCCTGGTGGCGGACATACCAGAGGTCCATCCGCACCCAGCGATCAAAGCCGATTTCGCACCGGCCGCTGACCTGCCACAGACACGTCAGCCCCGGCTTGACCGACAGCCGGCGAAGCTGCCGCGCGGTGTAGCGGGCCACTTCGGCCGGCACCGGCGGCCGGGGCCCGACCAACGACATCTGGCCCAACAGCACGTTCACCAATTGCGGCATTTCGTCGATGCTCGTGGAACGCAGCAGGCGGCCGATTCGCGTGATCCGCGGATCGCGCCGGTTCTTGAAGACCGGCCCGTTCTGCTCGTTTTTGACCAGGTGTTGCAGCTTGGCGGCGTCGAGCACCATCGTGCGGAACTTGAACATCCGAAATCGCCGGCCGCACAGCCCGACGCGGTCCTGGCTGAAGATCGGCTTGCCCTTGGTCGTAATGCACAGCGCAACGAGGGCGACGAGCATCAAGGGGGAGAATGCAACGAGCAGAGCCAGCGACCCGGCGATGTCGAAGGCCCGCTTGAGCGTTTGGTAGACCACGCCCAAGTTTCCGGCGGCGGCAACAACGGGCCAAGCAAGCGCGGGACGACGATCGGCCGGAGCGAGCTGAAGCGGGTTGAGCGGCAGATCGAGCACCGTCGGGGCCCAGGCCGCGGCGGCGGCGAAGCCTCGCGGCGCCTTGCGCCGTTCGACAAAGGTTCCGGCGTGAAAACCCGACGGAGAATGGCCCGCGGACGACTCGAGGACCGCTGCTGCTGCTGCGCCTTGCGACATGAATACCAACCTCGCATGGAGTGGCGGAAAGACCGCGGGGTTCGCCCCTTGCGAACGCCGACTTGTGCGAGGGGTAAAAAGCAAAGTGCGCGCCCGTGCGCCGGGCAATCGCGGCAGGAAAGGAGCTAACCCGCTGTCTAACAAGGGCTTTTCGGCGATACAGCCGACTTGGATGGCGGCTGGCGGCCAGGCGCCGCGTTGCCATTCGTCAACATCGCGTGGCGGCAAGGCAACGGCCGCTTCCCCTCTCCCTTTGGGAGAGGGCTAGGGTGAGGGTGGACCGCCTCATCAGCTCGCCCTCACCCCGGCCCTCTCCCAGAGGGAGAGGGAGTTCTTGGATCGGCTCTAAGTAAGCAGAGCCGTGCCGACCTGGCTGGCTTCGGGCAATGGGGCCGGAAATACGTTGTGCCGCACGTCTGGCCAGGCATTTTTCACCGTCAAGTCAGCAGCTATAAGCTGCCCCATTTCCCGTCGGCCAACAGGCGATCGGCCAGGGCCAGCGCGGCTGGCTTATCAGAGACGCGCCGCTCCAATTGCGCGTCGCGAAGTTCCTCCAGCAGCGGCTTGAACTGCTTGCCGCTGGCGATTCCATGCCGAATCAGATCGTCGCCGGTGACCAGTGGCGGCGGGTTCAATTCATGGGCGGGCAACCGCAGCAACTCGCGGCATTTCAGCACGTGCTCGACCTCGCCCCCGCACGCCAGCGCCTCGGCCTCGTGCAAGGCGATCAACTCGTTGATCCCCTCGCAGATCAGCAACCGTTGCAGCCGCGGCCAGGGCATGGAACCTGCCGGAACGAGCGAAACCCGATGCTCGACGAGCCAGCAAGTGCGCTCGGTTTCCTTGTTCGACAGGCGCCAGCGGCGGCAGATGCTCTCGGTCCACCGGCCCGCCTGCGAATCGGCCGGGGCGGCCGCCGAGAGCAGCGTCGCCAGGGCCAAAGGGAAGCTAGGCGCGTTCAATCGCTCGAACATCGAAAGCGTGCGGAGCCACGGTTCGTCGCCGGCGCTTTCGCCCGCCGCTTCAGGGAAGACCGCCGCCAACAGCCCGGTCTCGCGCAGCAACTGGGCGGCGCGAGCACGGTGGGCGTCGACGAGCATCAGCCGCAATTCCTGGGCGATCCGCTCGGGGCTGACCGCGGTGACACTCGGGGCGAATTCGGCGATAGCCGCTTGCGTGGCCTCTTCCAAGGCGAACTCGAATGCGGCGGCCATGCGCACGGCCCGCAACAAGCGGAGCTTGTCTTCGCCGAACCGCGCCCGCGGATAGCCGATCGCGCGAATGATCTTCCGCTGCAAGTCGGCGACGCCGCCGATGAAATCGATCACGCGGCGCTCGGGATCGGCTTCCAGCGGATCGTAGAACAAGCCGTTGATCGTGAAATCGCGCCGCTTGGCGTCTTCCGCGGCCGAGGTGAATTCGATCGCATCGGGCCGCCGCCCGTCGCTGTACTTTTCGTCGTGCCGAAAGGTGGTGACTTCGACCATTCCGGCCGGCTTCGGACCGACGACCGCCACCACGCCGAATGCCGCGCCGATTTCGAGCGTCGGGCGGCCAGCGAACAACGCGCGAATCTCGGCCGGCGTGGCATTGGTGGCCACGTCATAGTCTTTCGGCTGCCGGCCCAACAAGCAATCGCGAACGCAGCCGCCGGCCCAATAGGCCTCATATCCGCCTTGGCGGAGCCGGGCGAGCACGTCCAAGGCAAATTCTCGTTGCCGATCGGGATCGATTTCGGGCACGGGCGCCGCCGGGGGATGGGAATGCGGAAAGATTCTGGAAAGGCATTATAAGCGCGGAGCGCGAAGTACGGAACGCGGAGCGGATGCATGTCCCCTCTCCCATTGGGAGAGGGTTAGGGTGAGAGCGCATCGCGGTCGGGCCGCGACGCCTGCCGCCATTCTTCCTCGAAAGCGGTCTCGATCGCTTCCTCTGGCAGCGCGTCGGCGAAGGGCAGGCCGGGGGATTGCAGCAGCGACGCCAACAAAAGGCGAAACTGCTGCGGCAACGAACGGACGGATGTGCAAAATGACACGAGACCCTCCTTGGTCTAGCACGTGTCCATCGTCCATCCAAGGAAGGTCTCGTTGGCTGTGAATCCTAGACCAACGAAGGTCTCGACGAAAGATCAATCGGTCGAGCGCGAACGGCGTGCGGATCTTTTTCGAATTCC
>DATNEC010000520.1:0-7789 GCA_035606815.1 Pirellulales bacterium | reverse complement strand
ACGCGCGAATGATGTTGAGCGATTGGCCGTTGCCGCGTCCGCGCTCAGGGGTCGATTACGTCAACCAACCGCAGAGCGACGCGGAATTGGAGCCCGTTCGCCGCAGCCTCGACCGCGGCCAACCCTATGGCGGCGAGGCCTGGGTTCGCGATGCGGCCTCACGGCTCGGGCTCGAGTCGTCGCTCCGCCCTCGCGGTCGACCGAACAAGGAATCGCCTATGTGAAGGGGGCGAAATAAATGGACCTGTCCCCCTTATCTCCTCCCTTTATCTCCTCCGCGGCCAACCCTACGGCGGCGAGGCCTGGGTTCGCGATGCGGCCTCACGGCTCAGGCTCGAGTCGTCGCTCCGCCCTCGTGGTCGACCGAACAAGGAATCGCCTATGTGAAGGGGGCGAAATAAATGGACCTGTCCCCTTTATCTCCCCCCTTTATCTCCCTCGTGTCAGGATACGCAGGGGGGCAGACAAACGGGGCAGACAAACGGGGCAGACAAACGGGACAGACAAACGGGACAGGTCCAATAGTTATTCCGCCCTCTTGAATCATGGCACGAAGCGCAATCGGGCCGGCCGCTCACCACCGCTCGATTGGCAGGCGATTGGCGCGCATGAAGGCTTCGGCCTCTTGGCGCGTGAAGACGCTTTCGGTGGCGCCGATGGAACGCACGCAACTGGCGCCCAGGGCGCTGCCCCACTCGAGACAACGCAGCGGATCGCCGCCGGCGAGCAAGCCGGCGATGTAGCCGGCGTCGAAGGCGTCGCCGGCGCCCGTGGCGCCAACGTAGCTCGTCGGATACGCGCCGGCCTTGACGCGCAGACCTTCGCTGAGCAGCACCGTGCCGCGCCCGCCGCAGGTAATCGCCACCGTGCGAACGCCCGCGGAGTGAAACCGCTCGGCCTGCCGGCAGGGATCTTCGAGGCCGGTGATCAAGGCGGCTTCGTCATCGTTGGGCAGAAAGACGTCGGTTTCGGCCAGCACCGGCGCCAACTCGGGCCAATGATCGCCGGCGCCGGGCAGCACGATGTCGAGCACCGTCGTCACTCCCGCGGCCCGAGCCTGGCGAAAGAGCGAGGCCAACGCGTCGGCCTTCATCCCCGGCATGAGCAGATACCCGCCGACGTAGAGCACCTTGGCCTGCCGAACCTGCTCCAGCGGTATGTCGGCCGCCGTGATGTGTGCGTTGGCCCCAATCGCATGGATGAAGCGGCGGTCCTCGCCGGCGACATTGACGATCAACGTGCCCGAAGTGCCGACGCCGGGCAAACGCCGAATCGTGCGAACGTCGATGCCGCGGCCTTCGAGCGTTTCGATCACGAACCGGCCGAACACGTCATCGCCGACGCAGCCCACGACCCCCACGTCGACCCCCACGCGGGCCAAGTCCATCGCGGCGTTCGAGGCGCAGCCGCCGATGTTCAGCAGCAGATGGTCTGCGAGCACCAGTTCGCCCGACTTCGGCAACCGCGCGATCGGAGCGCAGAGATGATCGGCGACGAGCAGGCCGACGCTGAGACAGTCAGGCATTTTTTATAAGTTCCAGGTTTCAAGTTCCAAGTTTCAGGTTCTCGACTTGGAATCTGGAATCTGAAACCTGGAACTCCCAAACTTCCAAACCGGTCTTGACGGCGCGACGGGCTTCCCGTACCGTTCGCGACGCTGGGGTCGGCGGCTCAGGAGAAGCCGTCTCGCAAACGTGTGCTCGTTTTAACAGTCGGGCGCTTGGTTTTCCATCCCTCGACTCGCTTCGACCGGGCCGCCTTGCGAGTGACCCCGTTCGACCGCACCCGCTGCGGCCATGGATGGTTTCATCGCGGGGTTCCGAGGCATGACGCGAAACGCGATCGTCTCGACGGTCCTGGCGTGGTTGGCGGTCTTCGAGCCTGGCTCGTTGCAAACGGCCGCCGAAGAACCGCAGCCGGCGCTCCGCATCGCCAATCTGGTGCGCCGACTGGGCAGCGACGCCTTCACCGAGCGCGACGCGGCCGAAGCCCAGTTGGCGAGCTTAGGCCCCGCCGCTCGCGACCAACTGCTCGCGGCGACGAACAGCGCCGATCCGGAAGTCCGCCTGCGGGCGAAAAACCTGCTGCGGCGATTGAAAATCGACGAGCTTTGGGCGGCGTCGAAGGTCCACTGCCAGGTCCACGAGGCTTCCGCCGCGGCGACCTTGGCGACGATCACGGAACAAACCGGCAACCGCGTCCTCGCCGGCGACCAGTACGGCGCCTTCCGCGAGACCTTCGTCGATCTGGAAATCGCCGAAGGCTCGTTCTGGGAGGCGATCGATTCGCTGTGCCAGCGAAGCGGAAACCGAGTTCGCCCCCACTACGACACGCGGCGTCCGGGGTTGGTGCTGGCCGGAGGAAATCCAGGCCGCTACCCCATCGCCTACGCGGGGCCGGTGCGGATGCAAATGCTCCGCGCGCGGCGGGCGTTTACCGAGGAGTTCGACTACGAGCGGCTCGACGGAGACGAGAGTCATACCTTTCAATTCGAACTGCAGGCGATGTGGGAGGACCGCTTTCGCCTGATCGCCTATCGTTCGCACCCAGAGCTGGTCGAGGCGACGACGGACACGGGCGCCAGAATCATCGCCGCCCAGGCGGCGGCCAGCGGGTGGAACGTCGCCGGCTCGGGCACGCGGCAGGTCTCGATGAGCTTGCGCCTGCAACCGCCCGCGATATCGGCCAAGCAACTCGACACGCTCTGGCTCAAGTGGGGCCTGGTGGCCATCGGCGATCCGGCCCAAATCGAGATCGAAGACTTGAATTCCACCCAGCCGCACTTTCAGGACGACGTCGAGGTCGTCGTGCAGAAATTCCAGCAGGGGCCGAAATCTCGTTGCGAGCTGACTTTGCTCGTGGTGCGCGAGCTGGTCATTCCCGAGCCGCAAGAGCTGATCTTCGACGAATTGGAAGTCGAACTGTTCGACCTCCAAGGACGGGCCTTTCATCGCCAAGGCCAGGCCAACTCACTGGGCGACCAGGGAGCGACGCTCAAGCTGACTTTTTCGGGCGACGACGAGATCGCCGCGCCCAAGGTGCTGCGAATCACGTATCCGCGGGTCCGCGCCCAGAAGGATCTGGAAATTGTATTCCGCCACGTCCCTTTGCCGACCGCGCGGCCCGAGTGACGCCCTCTTAAACCTCTCGCATTCCGCGCTCGATCAGCCGCTCCGCGATCACTCGCACGATGCCCCGCGCCACCTCTTCTTTGCTGCCGATCAGGCTGGCGATCACTTGCCCCTGCTTGTCGAGCAGTTCGACCTCGGTGTCGAGCGCATTCATGGCCTGAGGGCCGTTGAGCACCATCAGATCGCAACTTTTCTTTTCGAGCTTCGCCAACGCGCGTAGCCGCTGATCGTCGGTTTCCAGTGCGAAGCCGATCAGCCACTGGCCTGGCCTTTTTTCGGCGCCGAGCGTGGCCACGACGTCGGGCGTTTCGATCAAGTGCAATTCGAGAGGCTGGCCGGTCTTTTGGATTTTTCCCTCGGCGACGCGGACGGGGCGGTAATCGCACGGTGCCGCCACGCCGATCAGCCCGTCGCAGGCGGGAAAAAACTCGCGGCAGGCGGCCAGCATCTCCTCGGTGGAGACGACATGCACGACGTGGGCCGCCGCCGGGTAGGCAACTTCCACCGGCCCGCTGACGATCATCACGTCGTGCCCGGCGGCCAACACGGCCTCGGCCAGCGCTTTGCCCATCCGGCCGCTGGAGGCGTTGGTCAAATAACGGACGGGGTCGAGGTATTGGCGAGTCGGACCGGAGGTGATCAGCACGCGCGCCACGGCGAAAACCTTTGCCTCACTTGAGATGGTCCTCGATCGCCTGGCGAATTCGCTCGGGCGAGGCCATTCGGCCGGCGCCCTGCTCGCGGCAACTGAGCCAGCCTTCTTCGGGATCGAGGATTACGAAGCCGTCCTGCCGAAGCTGCTCGACATTGCGCTGCACGACGGCCTTGGACCACATCTCGCAATTCATGGCCGGCGCGATGATGATTTTCTCCGAGAACGACAAGGTCAGCGTCGAGAGCAAATCGTCGGCCAACCCGTGGGCGGCCTTGGCCAGATAGTTCGCCGTCGCCGGAGCGATGCACATCAACTCGGCCCGCCGGGCCAACTCGATATGGGCGCCCAGCGGATGCCCGGCCTCGTGAAAGACCCCGCGGGGAACGGGTCGGCCGGTCAGGGCCTCGAACGTCGCCGCGCCGACGAACTCTTCGGCCGAGGCGGTCATCACGACCGACACGCCGGCCCCGGCTTGCACCAGTTGGCTGACCAGCCCGGCCGTTTTATAGGCCGAGATTCCGCCCGTCACGCCAATCAGCAGTTCGCGGCCGTTCATCGAAATTCCGTCTGCTGGCAGCCAATCCGTAGGGACGACATCTCAGATGTTCATCAAACGAGGTCTTCGGAGCGATGGCTGGCCAGATTTCTGTCGCCGCCAACGGGGCTGATCGAATCATCCACCGAACCTGATCCAGGGGCTCGCGCCCCTGGCAACATTATGGCGTCCCTACGGGACTGACTAAAGCTGTCAACCGTCCACTACAGCCGCGTAGCGGGGAAAGACTATAGCCAGGGGCGCAAGCCCCTGGAGGCATTCCACGAGCAACCACTCTTAGCCCCGTTAGGGGCGGCAGAACCATCGTGACTTGGAGGGTGCAACAAACGCTGCGCCCCACCCCACGCCCCTCATTCCTCTACAGATCGGTCAGATCCAGCTCCGGAGGCCCGCCGGCGTCTTCGTGCTCGCCGGCGACGCGCACGTTCGACGAAGCGTCGAGAAAGATTTTGTCTTGCAT
Source organism: Pirellulales bacterium (assembly GCA_035606815.1). Classification (GTDB taxonomy): domain Bacteria; phylum Planctomycetota; class Planctomycetia; order Pirellulales; family JAICIG01; genus JAICIG01. The sequence continues at coordinate 2,987 of DATNEC010000520.1, read as the reverse complement.
GATTTCGTCGATCACGATTTGCAGCTTGTCGCTGGTGTTCGTGTCGACCAGGGGGCGGCTGCCGGCGTTGAGCGCCACCAACCGCTTCTGGATCAGCGTCGACAACTTGAACCGCCCGCCCACCTTGTTCACAATCGCTTCCTCGCGGAGCTCGTCAATCATTTCGCTTTAATCTCCACCGTGGATAAGAATCTCGCACAACTCGCGCACCGCTCGCTCGACGTCGTCGTTGACGACCTGGTAGCGATAGCGGTCGATCAAGCCCAATTCGCGGCGGGCCACTTCCAGACGTCGTTCGAGCGCCGCTTCGCTTTCGGTGCCGCGCTCGCGCAGCCGCCGCTCCAGTTCATCGGCCGAACGGGGCCGCACGAAGATCGTCAGCGCGTCGGGGTAATGTTCCAAAACGGCCAGCGTCCCCTGCACGTCAATCTCCAAGACTACCCACTTTCCGGCCGCCAGGCTAGGGCCGACCTCGCTCTTCAGCGTGCCGTACCAGTCGCCGCGCTGGTAGACCTCGAAGCATTCCAGGAATTCACCGGCCTCGCGGCGGCGGGCGAACTCTTCGCGGCTGAGAAAATGGTAATCGACGCCGTCGACTTCGCCGGGCCGGGGCGCCCGGGTCGTGGCCGACACGCTGGGCGCCAGCGGCAGCGGGCAGGCCGCGTACAACCGCTTGAGCAAGGTCGTCTTGCCCGCCCCCGACGGGCCCGAAATCACGACCAGCTTGCCGGCGGCGGTTTGCATAGCGAGCGTTATGGGAGAATCGAAAGATGGGTCCATAGGGTCGATTTCGAACTAAGCGACCAGGAATTCCGCGACGGTGAGACTTAATCGAGCCACGGATGAAACACGGATAAACCGACGAGGCGGTTCGTGCCTATCCGTGTTTCATCTGTGTTTCATCTGTGTTTCATCCGTGGCTAACATAATCATTGTCCCCTCTCACTCGACGTTTTGAATCATCTCGCGAATCCGTTCGATCGCCGCCTTGATCTCGATCACGTGCCGGGCGATCTGCACGTCGTTGGCTTTCGAGCCGATCGTGTTCGTTTCGCGAAACATTTCCTGGGTAAGAAATTCTAGCTTGCGGCCCGAGCTTTCGGGCAATTCCATGATCGCGTCGAACTGGTCCAAGTGGCTTCGCAACCGCACGACTTCTTCGGAAATATCGCTCCGTTCGGCAAAAATGCTCACTTCTTTGATCAAATCGGCCGGCTCCAGCGAGACCGCGAACTCGGCCAAGGTCGTCTGCAAGCGCTCGCTCAGCCGGGCGCGATAGCCTTCGGCCACTTGCGGGGCCCGTTCGGCGACGCCGTTCAACTCGGCGGCGATCGCGCGGCAGTTGGCCCGCAGGTCGACGGCCATGGCGCGACCCTCTTCGGTCCGCATTTGCGACAGGTTCTGCATGGCGGCTTCGAGCGCCTCGCGCACGAGGGGCCATTCCTCTTCGGCCATCGCCGGCGTCGTGGGGTTCTCCACCACCACGCCCGGCAAAGCCAACAAGCTGGCCAAGGGCACGTCGGGAGACAGATTATGCTGGCGGTTCAAGGCGCTGAGCTGCCGGTGGTAGCTGGCCAGGACGTCGGGATTCAATCGGAAGTCTTCGCTTCCGCGCAAGCGGTCGATCCGCAGCGAGACCTGCACCGTGCCGCGACGGATTTCGCGGCGGACGACGTTCTCGATCTCCGGCTCCAGCAACCCGTAGCCCTCGCCGCACTTCAGCGCCAGTTTGAAGTAGCGGTTGTTGATGGTGCGGACTTCGACGGCCGCCGCAACGCCATCGGCGCGGCGATGCGCCTCTCCAAAGCCTGTCATGCTCAGCAACAAGACGCGTGTACTCCGCGGCGGACGAATTAGTATTTTGTCAAAACTGCTGCGGTGGGCGACGTGGGGTTGCGCCCCCGTTGCACTAGACGACTCTCGTCTATTCTGTCGCCCCTGACGGGGCTGGGATTGGTTTCTCGTCGACCAGCCTCCAGGGGCTCACGCCCCTGGCTACATTCTTTCGCCGCTCCGCGGCTAAATCCGGCTATTTGCGATGGGTGTAGATCGCGGTGGTAGTCCCGCAGGGACGACAGACTGTTGCCAGGGGCGCAAGCCCCTGGAATCAAGCAACGACCAATGAATCAAGCCCCGTAAGGGGCGACAGATTTACGAAGCACTAGTCTTGGCTCGCTTTGCCGCCAGAACTGGTCGGAGCAGGGCCGCTCGCAGCCGGCGAACTTTTTCCGCTTGTCGCCGCGCGTCCCGCGGGGGCCGCCTTGCCGGGCTTCTTGGCGTCGGGTTGGGCCTCGATCGCTTCTTCAGCGGGCGTCGCCGCGGACCCGGCCGCGGCGTCGAAACGGTTTTCCTCGTTGCCCATGTATTTCACGGCGATGACGCAGAGCAGAATCCAAAAGATCGCCAGGCCCGACGTGATCTTCGTAAAGACGTCGCCGGCCTTCGTGCCGAACGCGCTTTGGCCTCCCATGCCGCCCAAGGCCCCGGCCAGGCCGCCGCCGCGACCGCGCTGCAACAAGATCAGCACGATCAAAAACAGCGCCGCGATGAACATCAGAACCATGATCAGGATTTCCATGCTTATTCTTCCGCTCGATCTTTTGTGGGGAACGCCCTCTGCGGCGTTCTGCTCAGCCATGCGGGACGAAACCTGGCCCCTGCCGGCACGCCACGGAGGGCGTGCCCTACAACTTGCCCCGGCACGCCACGGAGGGCGCGCCCTACAGTTACTTTGCCCCCGCCACGATGCCGAAAAAGTCGTCGGCCTTCAGGCTGGCGCCGCCGACCAGCGCGCCGTCGACGTCCGCCTGCGATAGCAACTCGGCCGCATTGCTGGGCTTCACGCTGCCGCCGTACTGGATGCGAACCTCTTGGGCCAAGCCGGCATTGTAGCGGTCAGCCATGATTTTGCGAAGGTCTAGATGCACCTCCTCGGCCTGTTCCGGGGAGGCCACCTTGCCGGTGCCGATGGCCCACACCGGCTCGTA
>DATNEC010000516.1:0-2558 GCA_035606815.1 Pirellulales bacterium | reverse complement strand
AACAACAATTGGATCAAACCGAACGAGCCGCCGAAGATGCAATTCAACACGAACAGCGTGAAGTACGTCAGCATCAGCGTGCCGGGCTTTGGCAGCAGCACGATCAGCACCGCCAGCAACAGGCACGGCAGGCCCTCGTCGGCCGGCCCGGTCGCGAAAATCGTGAATGGGCCCAGCAGCGGCCGCAGCATCGCACCGGCGATCGTCGAGGCGTAGGAAATGGCAAACTGCATCCCCGCGATCAGGCCGATCGTCGCCAGTCCTTCGACGCCGGCCCGCTCGATGACGCGGCGTCCGCACCAAAAAACTCCAATCCAGCCCGCCACCGAGACGACCAGGCTGGCCACGACCACTCGCAAAACCCAGGGCCGGTCTTGCAAGCCGGGCAGGTCATTCGCTTGAAATTGGGCGATGAACGTCGCGGCCAACAGCAATGCGAAAGCGAAATACGCGAAGCACAGTAGGTTATGCTTCAGCATAACAGCGGGAGAGCGAGAAATCGTTATGCTGTTGGTTGCAGTTATGCCGCGATATGCTAAAGCATAACCTACTGCATTGCCAGCCCAGAGGAATCGCGCGATGGCCGATCAAACTTTGCAACTGTCCTGGCCCGAGCCGGATATTGCGGCGCTCACCTTCGACGAGCCGGGCAAAAGCGCCAATATATTCTCTCAATCGGTGTTGGCCGAGTTGGAAGCCCATCTCGACCAACTCGCCGGCCGCAAGAACCTCGCCGGGCTGATTTTTCGCTCGGCCAAGCCCGGCATTTTCATCGCCGGGGCCGACCTGCGCGAATTCGCCGCCGCCAAGAACCCGACGCACGAGCAAACCGTCGGCGTCGCCACGCGCGGCCGGGAATTGTTCGCCCGGCTGTCGAAATGCCCCTACGTCACGGTCGCGGCCATCGACGGGGTCTGCTTCGGCGGCGGCGCCGAGCTGGCCCTGTGGTGCGACCGGCGGATCATGTCGACCAGCCCCAAGGCGCAATACGGCTTTCCCGAAGTCAAGCTCGGCATGTTCCCCGGCTGGGGCGGCACGGCCCGCACGCCGCGAATCGTCGGCCTCGGCAACGCCGTCGAGATGATCACCGGCGGCGAGGGGATCGACGGGCGGACCGCGCTCAAGATGGGCCTGATCTCCGATCTCGTGTCGAGCGAACGCGTCGACGCCGCGGCGATCGCCATGGTTCGCGCCGAACAGAAGACCAAAGAGTATCTTGCCGACCGCGAGCGCTGGTCGAAGCCGTTGGAGATCGACGAGACCGAGTTGGGCTTTTTGGGCGCCACCGCGTCGGCCTACATCCAGCAACAGACCAAAGGCCATTACCCCGCTCCGCTGGCGGCGCTCGAAGTGCTGCTCGGCTCGGCCGGGCTCGACGTCGCAACGGCCGGCCAGGCCGAGGCCGAAGGCTTTGCCGATTTGTTCGGCACGCCGATCAATCGCGCGCTGATCAACGTCTTCTTTCTCAGCGATCGCAACAAGAAGGACGCGGGCGTCGACAGCGATGCCGGAGTCAAGGGGGTTGCCGCCAAACCGCGCGAGATCAGGGCCGTCGGCGTGTTCGGCGCCGGCATCATGGGGTCGGGTATTTCTTCGGCTGTGGTCAAGCGCGAGGTTCCGTTGACCATCACCGACGCCGCGGCGCCGGCCTTGGCGGGCGGAGTGCAAAAGATCCTGGAAGAGGTCTCCTTCAACAAGCAGACCAAGGGCGCCGATCCCGAGCGGATGCTCAAATTCGCTCCGTTGGTCAACGCCACGACGGTCGACGCCGAATTCGCCGCCTGCGATCTGGTGATCGAGGCCGTGATCGAGAACCCGAAAATCAAGGCCGAGCTTTACGCGAGGATCGAGCCGCTGTTGGCCGACGACGCGATTCTGGCCTCGAACACTTCGGCGATCTCGATCGGCCGGCTGGCGGAAAAACTGAAACGTCCGGAGCGGTTCTGCGGGATTCACTTTTTCAACCCGGTGCGCAAGATGCCGCTGGTCGAAGTGATTCGCGGCCCGAAGACGAGCGACGCCACGATCGCCTCGGCGGTGGCCTTCGCCAAGCGAATCGGCAAGTCGCCGATCGTGGTCAACGACGGCCCCGGCTTTTTGGTCAATCGCATGCTGCTGCCCTACATGAACGAGGCGTTGGAATTGATTTTGGACGGCATCGAGATCAAGGCCATCGACGGCGCGGCCAAAAGTTTCGGCATGCCGATGGGTCCGATCACGCTCTACGACGTCGTCGGGCTCGACACGGCCTATTATGCCGGCCAGGTGATGCGCGAAGCGTTCCCCGACCGGATCGTCGAGTCGCCGCTCTTGGCCGCGATGGTCAAAGCCGGGCGATTGGGACAGAAAACAGGCGCCGGGTTCTTTGCGTATAAAGACAAGCAGGGCCGCGGCATGCCCGATCCGGCGCTGGCCGGCGTGGTCAAGCCGCTGGTCCGCAAGCAAGAGAAGCTGGGCGAGCAGCAAATCATCGAGCGGCTTTTTTTGCCGATGGTTTTGGAGGCGACGCGGATTTTGGCGGAGCGCAAGGTGCGCGACCCGCGCGACGTCGATTTGGG
>DATNEC010000515.1:0-4584 GCA_035606815.1 Pirellulales bacterium | reverse complement strand
CACTAATCGACGCTAATCTTCACTGATTAGAGCCGATTAGAGAAGATCAGTGTTCCCGAGATTCCTTTTTCATGCGGTTGCCGACCTTACACATCAATCGTCGTCACACGGCAATTCTGAGATCGATCATGCGCGACGAAGCCTCTTACATCTGCGATTGGTGCGGCGAGGAAATCGTCGTGCCGATCGACGCCTCGGCGGGCTGCAGCCAGGAGTATGTCGAGGATTGCCCGGTCTGCTGCTCGCCCAACGTGATCCACGTCGAGGTCGACGAACAAGGCGAGGCCCGCGTCTGGAGCGAGCGGGAATAATCTCGCTCAAGAAGCTCGCTCGGCCGCCGCCAGCCGGCTCAATTTGCGGCCGGTGACGCTCAAGGGATAGCTTTCGAAATCGCTGGGCGACACCCAGCGCAGCTCGGCGCCGTCCGGCAGGCGCTTCGCGGCGGAGACGTAATCCGCCGCATAGCAATCGAGCGCGATCCGAAATCGCGTCACGCCGTGCCGGAGCGTGGCAATCCGCTCTCGCGGCCGGGCCACGACGCCGGTCAATTCGCGCAGCTTGGCGGCCAGTTCGCGATCGAGCGCATCGCCTTCGGCCGCCGAAAGCCCAAACCGGGGGAAATCCCACAGCCCGGCCCAGCGGCCTCCTTCGCCGCGCCGCATCAACAGCACGCGGCGGCGGCGGCGAACGACGAGGGCCGCTTCTCGCACGTGCTCGACGTTTGGCTTGCGGGGCGCCAGCGGGACGAAATCTTGCAATTTGTCGCGGTGGGTCGGGCAAAGCGACATCGCCGGGCACCGCTCGCAAGCCGGCTTTCGCGGAGTGCAGACCAGGCTTCCCAATTCCATCAGCGCCTGATTGAGCTCGCCGCTTCCCTGTCGCGGCAGCAGATCCTCGGCAAAGGCCCACAGGATTTGTTGTCCGTGCGATTGCCGCGGATCGCCGCGATAGGCCAGCAAACGGCTGAACAGCCGAACCGTATTGGCTTCCAAAATCGGCGCAGCCGCATCGAAAGCGATCGACGTGATGGCGCCGGCCGTATAGCGGCCGATGCCGGGCAGGGCCAGCACGGTCTCAAGCTCGCGGGGGAAATGCCCGCCGTGCTCGTTGACGATTGCCTTCGCCGCGCGGTGCATCTGCCGCGCCCGGCGGTAATAGCCCAGCCCCTCCCACAGCCTGAGCACTTGTTCTTCGGGGGCCGCGGCCAACGCCTCGACGTTCGGGAAGGCCGTCAGAAACCGCGTGAAGTAATCGGCGACCGTGGCCACCTGGGTCTGTTGCAGCATGATCTCGCTGACCCAAATCCGATACGGGTCGCGCGAGTTCCGCCATTCCAAGTCGCGGGCATTGCGCCGATACCAAGCGAGCAGGCGGCGGCGAAACGCCTGCTTCCAATGGCTCGTCGGCCGGGCGGCTGCCGGCTTTCCGCTCGTCGCCGCTTGCCGAGCTTCCTTTGCCGTTGCCATAGAGTGCGGATGCGTCCTTCACCGACGATTGCATTATGATTGACGAACCACAATCTATCAGACGCCCGGCATTGATAGCCAGGGGCGGCCACTCGCGGTTCGGCCCAATAGATTCCTCGGCCGCCGGGCGATAAGCTGGGAGGTTCTGCGACGCTCCATCCCATGCCGAACAAGACGATATTGGCCGCCAAACGCAAATCCAAACCCGCCCTCAACCCGCAGCCGGCCGGCGCCGACGATCAAAACCTGCTGCGCCGGCGGCGCACCGAGCTGCGCGTCAAACGCCGGTCGAACGAAAATGCGTGGGAACTGGTCCATCCACGCTGCGCGCTGGAACGCATGGAGGATTTGGAGGAAGTCCGAAAAATGCTCGATGCGGGCGAGGTCGACGTGGCGATCGACGAGCTGCGCTGGCTGCTCGACGGGTGCAGCGATTTCGTCGCGGCCCATCGCCTGCTGGGCGAGTTGGCGATGGCCGACGGCGATTTTCGACTGGCTCGCGGGCATTTCGGCTATGCCTATAACATTTGCGTCTCGGCCATGCCGCCGCAGGGCTTGCCCGGTCCCTTGCCCTACCGCCTGCCGGTGAACCAGGGCTTTTTCGAATCGGCCAAGGGGCTGGCCTGGTGTCTGCACCAACTCGACAAACCCGACATGGCGCAGGCCGTGCTCGAACAAATGCTGAAATGCGACCCGAGCGATCCGCTCGGCGTGCGAGCGTGGCATACGCAATGGAAAGCCGACCAGGGCGAGGGGGCGGAAGCCTGAGACAAAGGCGAGCGGGGGGCGTAAGCCCCTGTGTTCCGGAAATGTCGATTTCGAATCGACGCTAATCGATGGAACTCAATCGTCGTCGTCATCCTCTTCGCCTTCGTCGTCGTCGTCCGCCAACGCGAAAACGAACGGCGCGCGAACCGGCGGCGGCATCTGGGCGTCGAGTCCGCGGACGCTCTTCCAGACGATCTGGTTCAAGAGAAGATCGTCGGCGGCATCCTCGCGACTGAGATCGAGCTGGGCGGTCAGCTCGGCGCCCCAGCCAGCGGCCGGATTCATCGCCGTCAAATCGACTTTCGGCGGGCGATGTTCATATCCGCTCAACTCGGGTTCGGCTTGGAACGCGGCGTACATGGGATTCGCGGCCGCGTCGTACTGGCTCATCGGCTTCAGGCCAAGGATCAATTCCATCGTCCGCAACATGCTGCTGGTTGAATACATGCTCGAATCGACCGCATGTCGCTTGCAATAAGGGCTGATCACGAGCGCCACCGTGCGATGGGCATCGACGTGGTCCGAACCGTTCTGGGCGTCGTCCTCGACCACGAAGATGGCCGTGTCTTTCCAGAACTTGCTCTTGGAGACCGCCTCGACCAACAGCCCCAGGGCCAAGTCGTTGTCGGCCACCATCGCCGTCGGGGTCGGCTTGCCCTTGGCCATGCCGGCGGTGTGATCGTTTGGCAAGCGGACGACGGAGAACTGGGGCATCTCTCCGGCTTGCTCGAAACGGTGCAACTCCGCAATGAACCGCTCGGCCCGCTTGACGTCGGGATAGCCGAGATCCCAGGCGCGAAACTCGGGATCGAAATGCCCGGCCAGCGCCTTGGCCACGGCCGGCCCCGGCTCGCCGGGATGTTTGCCTTCCTTGACGAACTCGCCGTAACTGCGATAGCTGACGCCGGCCTCGCGGCAGCGGTCCCAAAAATATCCGCCCGCCGGCACAGCGATCTCGAAATTGCCTTCGCTCGGATAGCTCAGCTTCTTCTTGCCGCCGCGGTATACCAAGGGCCAGGTTTTTTCAACGAAGTCGGTGGCGTAGGCGGCCATCGTCCATTCGTGCCCGTCGGCGCTGACCTCGCTCTCGACGTAGAAATTGTCCAGCAGCACGAATTGCCGCGCGAGTGCATGATGGTTCGGAGTCACTTGCTCGGGAAAGATGCAGAGGTGCGGCGCGCCGTTGCCCTCGGGCAGGTCGCCGAACACCTGATCGTAGGTGCGGTTCTCTTTGATGATATAGATGCAGTGCTTGATCGGGCTGGGCTGGCCGACCTTGGCCGGAATCGGGTGGTCCGCTTCGAGCGGTTTGCCCGCCGGCGCCTGGTCGGCGCGCAGCGGGCTGGAACGATAAGCGGCTTCGCTGTACTTGGCCATGTCTTTGGGCGAGGGGCTGTCGATGATGCTTAACGTGCCGCGCAGCAGCCCGCCAATATATTGACGCACGTCGGCCGGCGCCTTTTTCAACGGATCGGGGCCTTGCGGGTTGGCTTGCGAGATCAGCCCTTTGCCGTTGGCGATGTAGATTCGCTTGTCGAGCGCGCTGTAACGCACCGAGGTGGGATACCAGCCGGCCGGCAGAAAGCCCATCGAGCGACCGTGGCCGGGTTCGCTGACGTTGAACATCGCCACGTTGTTGTTGTCGGCATTGGCGATCAGCAGCACCTTGCCGTCGGGCGTCAGCGCGAGGCTGTTCGGCGCGCTGCCGTTGGGCGCGTGGGGGTGCAGAGAACTGCTGATGGTTTCCAGCGCCAGGCCCGATCTCGTATCGAGCACCGAAACGGTATTCGAATTGGCGCAGGCCACGAACAGCCGCTTGCCATCGGGCGAGAGGGCCATCTCCGTCGGATGGGCCTCGGTCGCCCATTGCGCGTCGACTTGCAGGGTCTCCAAGTTCAGCACGGCCACCGCCGAGCGGCCCCAGAGCGTGACGAACAGCCGTTCGCCATCCGGCGCCGGCAACACGGCATACGGATAGCTATCTTTTTCCAGCGGCGCTCGGCGGGCTTTTTCGGGAGCTTCGAGCGGCAAGACGCACACGGCATGGCCCCAGCCGCCGGCCACATAAAGCGTCTTGCCCGCCGTGTCGCAGGCCAGGCCGGCGGGCACGAAGGTTTCCTCGGGTTTGGCCACGGGCAATTCGCGGTGCTCGCTCAAGTAGCCGTCGGCGAACTGGAATTCATGCACGACCTCGAATTCGCCGCCGCTGGCGAACAACCGCTCGCCTTGCGGGTCGAAGCAGATGCCGTAAAACGCCTGATTCACCCCCGCGCTCGAAACAGTCCGCTGCCGTTTCAGGTCGACCACGATGATTTCGTGGTCGCCGTACCCGGCGTGCAGAATCGCCGCG
>DATNEC010000503.1:0-4291 GCA_035606815.1 Pirellulales bacterium | reverse complement strand
TGGTTACATCCTTGGCGATGAAAGCCAAGCCAATTAGCGCGGGCCATGCCCACCGCAAGTCGGCGCTGCTGGTTTTTGATTATCGCTCGCCGCAAGAAATGCGGAGCCGTCAACGATCGGTGTCCGCCGTCAGAAACCTAGGCCCGCATCCGTACCCTGAGTGTCGTTCAGACCGAGCGTTTGCAGGCTGGTCAGCCCTCGCAGATGGACCAGCGTGTCGCCCGGAAGACAATAGTTCGGCGACTTGGCCGACTCTGGTAGGCGATGCCGCTCTACGCGCTACGGCTGCCTTGGTCCAGGCCCGCTAGCGGCGGATCGTGCTGACGGCCAGAACGACGGCGGCGAGAATTACCAACAGCCCGAAGGCGCGCGGATAGCGAAGGGCGTAGCGGTCGACGTCGAAACGCACGTCGAGCCATTGCACGAAACGGCCGGTGTCGATCCACTGGCCGCCTTGGCGTGCGAGCGCGCAGAACCATGCCGGGCGGGCGACGGCGATCAGCCCGCAGAGCATGGAAAAGGCCACAACCGCCAACCACAGCGGTTGCCAGGCCGCGAGCAGGGCGGCCGAGGCCGACGGCGCGGCGCCGCTCTCTCCAACGGAAAGCCAGCCTTCACCCATGCGTCCCTCGGTCAGATGAAGGCGAGAGAGAAAACATCCGGCGAGAGTCGTCCGACATCGCAACCGCCCGAAACAAGGGTCTTTGATGGCTGCAATTTCGGCGGCCTGGCGAACTCAGCAAGCGAGTCCCATGGCTTTGCGTCCCGGCCTCGCGGCCGGTTTGCCGTTGTCGATTTGCTTCGTCGATCTGTTTCGCGAAGCCCCTTCGCGGCCGAACGGCCCGCAATCGGCTCCCCAAAAGAATCTCTACGTCGCAAAACGCCCGCAGTCAAAAATCCCCAGTCAAAAATCCCCAGTCAAATAATTCTGGCAGGCCGCCGGCCCGCGACGATTCGCCGCCGTCAAACCCTCTCCGGCTCCAACGAAGCCAGCAGCTTTTCGATGGCGGCGGGTTCAACCGGTTTTACGAGATGGCCGTTGAAGCCCGCCTCGCGCGATCGGCGTTTGTCCTCGTCCTGGCCCCAACCGGTGAGGGCCACGATCACGATGTTCTTGCCCCACGGCTCTTGTCGCATGCGGCGGCACGCTTCGTAGCCGTTCAGCTCCGGCATCCCGATGTCCATCAGGATCGCCTCGGGAGCGAACGCCGCCGCCGCCTCAAGCCCCTCCAGGCCGTCGTGGGCGGTGCGCACTTCGTTGCCCATGAACTTGAGCATCATCTCCAAGGTGCCCGCGGCGTCTATGTTGTCGTCCACCACGAGAATGCGGCGTCGCGCGGCGCCGCGGCCCTGCTGGCCGCCCGCTTCTGCGCGCCGGTCCTGCGCCGCGGGAACGACCGGCAGGCGAATGACGAACTCGCTTCCCATGCCGTGGCCGGCGCTATGGGCCTCGACGGCGCCGCCGTGCATCTCGACCAGCCGCTTCACGATCGACAGGCCCACGCCCAGCCCGCCCTGCGATTTCTCCAGCGAGCGGTCGACCTGCGTGAACATGTCGAAGACTCTGGGCAGCATGGCCGCGGGGATGCCGATGCCGGCGTCCTTGACGCGGATGACCGCCTGATTGCCGTCTCTCTCGACGGAGAGCGAGATCGCCGCGCCGCGATCGCTGTATTTGACGGCGTTGTTCAACAGGTTGCACAGCGCCTGGGCCAGCCGCGTCTTGTCGGCATCGAGATAGATCGGCTCATCCGGCAGCTTCACGGTCAGTCGGCGGTCCTGGTCCTTGGTCGTCTGTCCGCAGACTTCGAGGGCGTGGCCGACCACCGCCGCCAGCGAAATCCGCTCTTTGCGGAGCTGAAGTTTGCCGCGGCTAATGCGGCTCACGTCGAGCAAGTCATCGACGAGTCTCACGAGGTGTTGCAATTGCCGCTCCATGATCGCGCGCGATTGCTCGGCCGCCTCGCGGTCCTCGCCCGCCAGCCGCATGATTTGCAGGCCGTTGCGCAGCGGGGCCAAAGGATTTCGCAACTCGTGGCTCAGCAGCGCGAGAAACTCGTCCTTGCGGCGCTCTTCCTCCTTGCGCGCGGTGATGTCGCGCGCGATCTTCGACGCCCCGACGATTTCGCCGTAGGAGTCTTTGATGGGCGAAATCGTCAGCGAGACCTCGATCCGGCTGCCGTCCTTGCGGACGCGCTCCGTCTCGTAATGATCGATGTACTCGCCCGACTTGATTCGCTGCATGATCGCCGGCAGCTCGTCGGCGCGGCCGGGCACGGCCAACAGCGAGAGCGGCTTGGCGACGATCTCCCCGGCCGTGTAGCCGTAGAGCCGCTCGGCTCCGCGGTTCCAACTGGTGACGCGCCCGTCGAGGCTCGCGCCGATGATGGCGTCGTCCGACGATTCGACGATGGCGGCCAGGCGCAGCCGCGCGTCGATCGCTCGCCGCGCCTCCGTCACGTCTCGGAAAACCAACACCGCCCCGGCAATGATTCCGTCGGCGCCACGAATAGGCGCCGCGGTGTCTTCGATGGGAATCTCGCGCCCGCCCCTGGAGAGCAGCGCGGTATGGTTCGCCAGGCCGACGACCGTTCCCTCGCGGAACACCCTGCTGACGGGGTTTTCCGCGGTCACTCGCGATTTTTCATTGATGATGCGGAAGACTTGCGCGAGCGGCTGTCCCGCCGCTTCCTCCAACTCCCATCCGGTGAGTTTCGCCGCAACCGGATTCAGGAAGGTGATGGTCCCGGCGGCGTCGGCGACGATCACGGCGTCGCCGATGCTGGCCAGCGTGACGTGCAACTGCTCGCGCTGCTGTTCGATCTGCTGGGCGAGTTCTTGCGCCGCCTTGCGCGCGGCCTCTTCTTGCAACAGGCGCCGGGCGCTCTCCTCGGCCCGCCGCCGCTCGGTCAAATCTCTGGTGAGCTTGGCGAAGCCGAGCAGCGCGCCGTTCTCATCGCGCAGGGCGGTGATCACCACGTTGGCCCAGAACTTCGTTCCATCCTTGCGGACGCGCCAACCCTCGTCCTCGACCCGGCCCTCGCTCGCCGCCCGCCTCAATTCCTCGGCCGGCCAACCGCGCGCGACGGCCTCGGCCGGGTAGAATCGCGAAAAATGCTGGCCGACGATCTCGTCCGCGGCGTAGCCCTTGAGCCGCTGGGCCCCGGCGTTCCACGTGACGATCCGGCCCTCGGGGTCGAGCATGAAGATGGCGTAGTCCGTGACGCCTTCGACCAGCAAGCGGAACCGCTCTTCGCTCAGGCGGAGTTTTTCTTCGCCTTGCCTCCGGTCCGTCAGGTCGCGGGTGATCTTGAGATAACCCGTGAGCTCGCCGTCCGCATCGCGCAGCGCGGTAATCACGACGTTGGCCCAGAACTTTCTGCCGTCCTTGCGAACGCGCCAGCCCTCGTCTTCGAAGCGGCCCGTGGCCGCCGCCACGCTCAGTTCGTGGTTGGGCCAGCCCGACGACGCCGAATCGCCGGTATAGAAGCGAGAGAAGTGCTGGCCGATGATCTCTTCGGGGCGGTAGCCCTTGATGCGTTCGGCCCCGGCGTTCCACGTTCGCACGTTTCCTTGCGCGTCGAGCAGGAAGATGGCATAATCGCGCACCCCGGCCACCAACTGTTGAAAGTGCTCCTCGTTGTGCCGCAGCCCCGCCTTCCGCAAGTGCGTGTTGCCGGAAGACGACGGCGGCTCGCCGAACAACTTCTTGAGGAACTTCAGCATGCTCTGCTCGTCGGCGATCGAGGGATGCAGATCGAACGGCGGCGCCTGAAGCAACGCGGTCCGACGGACTCCGGGATCTTTTCGGCGAACATCAGCAGTTCCTCACTCACCGGCGTCGAGGGCGACGCCTGTTGTATCGCTTGTGTCGTGAAGGGGCAACTCGCCGCACAGAACCGAAACGAGAGCCGCGGCGAGATGCGCGGCGATTGCCTTCCAACCGCCGGCGACAGGCGCCAAAAGCAAGACCCCGGCGTCGCATTCCGGAGAAACAAGCAATTTGTTAGCAAATCGCGTGCCGGGCGACCCGAGGCGAAACTCCTCGGCGAATCCTTCCGAGATGCGGCATGACCCTGCACGGCGAACGACCAGCGCGGCGCGGCCCGCGCCAACTCGAGGCGATCCCAACGCCCCCCTCCGCAACCATTATTCGAGCGCGTCGGCGCAGAGACGGCAGTAGCCGCCGTTCGCCCACGAGTCGACCACCTCTTCTCGCGGGATGCGGTATCGGCACAGCTTGCAAGCCGGCTGCAAGTAGTGGTTCCGCAAGTGTGCATAAGTCGCGCGG
>DATNEC010000493.1:0-2074 GCA_035606815.1 Pirellulales bacterium | reverse complement strand
TCGTTTTTTCGTCGCCTTCCTTCACGGCTTGCTGCGCCGTCGTCAAGGCTTGCTGGGCGGCAAGTGCGTTTCGCTCGGCGGCGGCAAGGGCGGCCTGCTTTTCGGCGACCGCTGCGGCAGACGCCAGAGCCGAGACGTCAGCGGCCGGCGGTGTGGCGTATTTCGCATTGTCCGCCGCGACGCGAGCGGCCAGCGAAGCGACGTTCGTTTCGGCCGCGGCCAGGCTCTTTTCAGCCAGCGACACGCCGGCTTCGGCGGTCTGCTTGGCCAGCTTGGCGACATCGACCGTGGTCGCGGCGCCGGGCTTGGCTTCACCGCCCGACGGCTCCAGTAGTTTCGCCGCTGGATCAAGTGGCGCGGCGTCGAACGAAAGAAACTCGGCCGTGGCATCGAAGGCCCACACGGCCAGCCGGCCGGCGCGGCGCTCGCCCGGCAAGCGATACGCCAACAGCATCTGCCCATCGACCGAGACGTTCAGCAGATTTTGCCGGACTTCGAGCCTGAGCAGGTAAGGTTGATTGAGCTTCACTTCCAGGGTCTTGGCGCCTTGGGCCGGGTAAGCGTGCTTGCCCTGCGCGGAATGATAGACTTGCAGCTTAGGCCCGCCGGCATAGGCGCTTAAGTAGACGCCATGAAACGATCCGTCCTCGGTCGCGTCGAAACTGAGGCCGACCGACTTCCATTGCTCGCCGCCGGTGATCTGAAACCGGAACGAGGCGCTGAAATCTTGCGGATGATTGGCCAGCGACGATAGCCGGCATTCTTGGGCGCCGGTTTGCTTCTGTATCAGGCGTCCGTCGCGATACTCCCATTGACCCGCGCCGGTTTGCCACAACTCGGGCCTGGCCGCCGCGAAATTGTCGGATAGAAACGCGGCCGGCGCTGGTTTCGGCTCGGTCGTGGCGGGTGATTTCGATTCGAGCTTGGCCAGTTGCTCGGCGGCCGCGGCGGCGGCTTGTTTCGCCTGAGCGAGGGCATTGCGAGCGCCGTCCGACGCGGCCCGGGCGGCGGCGAGCATTTCTTGCTGCACGAACGACCGCAGCGACGGATAATAAGCCGCGGCTGGCAGAGGCGCCGGCTCGATCTTCATATCGCCGGCGCCGAACACCGCGGGCACGCCGGCCGAAAGCGGATGCTCTTTGTCCGGGTTGGCTTCGTTGCCGCGCACGAATAGATAGGTCGGCGTCGCGGCGTCGGCGTCGTAGACGCGCGGCAGACCGTCGGCGTTCAGATCGGCCTGGCCCGGCACGCGGTCGGTGCGCACCTGATACGGCTCGAAGAAGGCGCGAAAGCGATAATATTCCTCCTGCGCGATCGGGTCGTAGCGGTGATCGTGGCAGCGGGCGCAATTCAAGGTCAGCCCCAAAAACGCCTTCGAGGTGTGCTCGACCGTGTTGTCGAGCCAGACGTTGCGATTGAACTTGAACCAATTGCGGGCCAAGAATCCGGTGGCCCGCAGCGTGGCCGGATCGTCGGGCGCCGCCTCATCGCCGGCCAGCATCTCGACGATCATCCGGTCGTAGGGCTTGTCGGCGTTCACGCTTTCGATGATCCAATCGCGCCAGCGCCAGATGTGCCGCTGGCTCTCGCGAATTTCCATGCCATAGCCGGCCCAATCGCTGTATCGCCACACGTCCATCCAGTGCCGCCCCCACCGCTCGCCGTACCGCGGGCTGGCCAGCAGGCGATCGACCACTTTCTCATAAGCCTCCGGCGACGTGTCGGCCAAGAAGGCGTGCAATTCGTCTCGTGTCGGCGGCAGCCCGATCAGGTCGAGATGCACGCGGCGCAGTTGCAGCGGCTTGTCGGCGGCGGCGAGCGGCTTCAGCCCCAGCCGTTGGTGCTCGACGGCCAAAAAGGCGTCGATCGGATGACTCGCTCCGTCCACGAGCGGAACGGGCGGTCGGTTGGGCGGGAGAAACGACCAATGCTTCTTGGGGTCGGGCGGCGGAGTTTCTTCCGGCGCCTTGGCGCCTTGGTCGATCCAGGCAGCAAGCCGGGCGATCTCTTCCGCCGAGAGCGGTTCGCCTTCTTCCTTGGGCGGCATTCGCCAGCCGTCTTTGCCTTGGACGGC
>DATNEC010000427.1:0-5683 GCA_035606815.1 Pirellulales bacterium | reverse complement strand
AACGCCCCGGGCTGTACATCACTTACTACGACCTCGATCGGGCCGAGGTCGGGCACGCCGAACTCGGCCCTTGGACCGGCACGTTCGATTGGACGGTGAAGAAGTCGCGCGTCGCGGTCCCCATCCGAGCGCGGTTGGCCGTACTCTATCTCGGCATGCACGGCGCCACCGGCGAAATCTCGTTCGACGACGTCGATGTTCGGCCGGTCACGCCGTGAGCGCGGATATGGAACAGCGCTGGTGGGGGCTAGCGGGGCCGAATTGGAACGAATTTCTAGTCGCGGCGACAAGCCTTATGCGCAGATAACGTCAAAGGCCGCAAATGTTATGCTAAAGCAAAACCTGCTCCTACTTATGGCGATCTGGGATCAGTGATGGTCGCGCCGCTACGCGATATCCTCAGTTCCGGCCTGAGTGCCTGAAGTCGCGCCACCCCAACCGCGGTGACCGATTTCACGCCGGTCAGATCGACCCGCTCCAGCGACGGCAGCGCAGCGAGATGCACCAGCCCTGCGTCGGTGATGCGCGTTTCGCGGAGGTTGAGGCGGCCCAAGTTCGGAAGCCTCGCCAGGTGCAGCAGCGAGGCGTCGTCTACCGCGGTGGCCTCCAACGACAGGTTCGAGAGTCGAGACATCGTCGAAATGTCGGTCAGCGCCGCGGATGTGATCTTCGTCTCACTGAGATTCAAAATTCGAATCGAGGAAAACGCCGCCAAACATCGAGCCCCTTCGTCGTCGAAGTCCGTGCGGTCAAGACTGAGCTCTTCCAGTCGCGTGAGAGACTCCAGACCCTTAAACCCCACGCCGGTAACATTCGCCTCGCCCAGACTCAGCCTCCGTAATCGCGAGGCTCCGGCGAGATGGCGCAGCCCTTCGTCGGTAATCTCATGCCCGCTGGTTAGCTCGCGCCCATAACTCGTAGCCCGCACTTTAGCCAGTTCGGCCGGTTCCAGGTACGAGTGGTGCCGGTTAGGCCCCGTGTCGTCGAGAATCAACTCCTCCAGCGCAGGCATCGCGGGAATGCATGTCAGGTCATCGTCGGAGATCCGCGTGCGGGTGAGATCGAGCGACCGCAGGGAGCGAAGGGCAGTCAGATGACGCAGCCCCTCGCCGCTAACGCTCGTGGCGACGAGGTGCAGTTTCTCCAGCGACGGCAGCTTGCTGGCGATTTCGCGCAGCAACGGATCGATCGCACCAAGTGGGGGTTCGTCGCCCCAATAGAAGTAAGAGCCCATTTGAACCACTCGGTCGGTGGACAAGGTTTGCCCCGCCTCTTTGATCACCTCCAACGTCTCTTCGAGCGTCTCAAACGCCGTTGGAGAGCAGCCGGGACCGGGCCTGAAAGCCTCAATTCCCTGAGCGTCGGCAATGCCAGGATCGCGGCGACCTCTTTCTTGTCGGAACTGTGGCAAAACGCGCCGACGACAACATCATCTCGCTCAAGCTTGCCAACGCCGTCAATCCAGCGTAACGACTCTGCGCCGCGGCCGGCCTTTTCGACCCATACATGCCGATGGTTAACGAGCGGCGTGACGTTCGCCACGAGCGCGCGGTAGGCGTGCTCGCGCGAGGCCCAAAAGCCGAGCGGGACGGAAACCGCGGTGATGAGCACAAACAGCGCCCTGAGGCCGTACTGAGGGCGGCGCCGAAGTGGAGTACCGGTTGGAACCGCTGTCATGGCGTCCTCAAGCAGGCACGCTCCGCGTGCCATCGCCGCGGATTACGGCACGCGGAGCGTGCCTACTACGTTTTGGTTGCGGCTCCGCCGCGCTAGGCTAAAGTATAATCTACCCCTACTTGTCCAGGCGCAGCCGCACGACGAACCCGGTCATGTCGTCGAAGTAGCGCCACGACGCCGGAAAGAACGTCAGATAGCGGTTGAATGTTTGGACGCCAACCAATTCAATCGCCCGCTGGCGGTTGCGGACGAGATTGTCGAACCAGGCCCGCAGCGTGGGCCGGTAGTCGTGGATCGACATGTGCTTGACCCGAAAGCCGGCGGCCTCGCATGCCCGGACATGGTAGCGCACCGAGGAATTGATCGAGCCGGGAAAGTAGATCTGGCTGACCACCGCGCTTGCCGGAAACGATTCCTGCAAGCGGCAAAAGAAGTGCTTCACGAGCCGGCCGCCCGGCTTGAGCGCCCCGTGCAGCTTGGCCAGCAACGGCGGGACTTCGCGCGGGCGAACGTGCTCCCAGGCGCCGATCGAATAAATTTTGTCGTAGGCCGCCTGCGGATATTCGGTGGTGATGAAGTTGCGGAACTCGACGTGGAAGCCGTTGTGCGCTTGATTGTAGGCGACCTGCTCTTTGGAGAGCGTATAGCCCGATAAGTTCTCTTTGTCCCCGGTCGCCTCGAAAATCCTTTTCAGCATCGGCCCCCAGCCGCAACCCAGCTCCAAAATTTTCTCGCCCGGCTGCGGATCGATCAAGTTGAGGATGAAGTCCGCCTTGTTTTGCTGGGCTTCTTCCAAGGTCTCGCGGCCGGTGAGAAAATCGGCGCAGGAGTAGAACATGTATCGTTTGTCGAGGAACAACTCGTAAAAATCGTTGGAGACGTCGTAATGCTCCGAGATGCCCAACACGTGGTCTTGCCGGCGTTTCGCCGCCAGCAAAGCGCCGCGCAAGCACGCGGGGGGCCAATGCGTGCGAATCCAAGCGGCGACGGCCGGCGACGGCCCCGCGATGTTCCGCCAGACGCTTTCCGGATCGAGCGGCTCCGGCGAGCGAATCAGATAATTCAGATAGCCGTAGGCCGGCCCGTAGACGGCCGTTTCAAGGGGCAGCAGCGATAAGCGAGCCAGCGGGTTCATCAGCGGTCCATCTGTCTTGTTCGTGTGCGCCCAATTAGAATCTCAAAGGAGCTTGCCAAACCGTTGAGTATTGTAAAGTGCGATCGGCCCGCCGACAGGGGGCCGTCGTATAGGGCGAAGCGGACTGCTATGCTGAATCCCTCGATCGCCCCGCTGCGCGAACAATTCGCCGCGCTCGATCCGGCGCATCCGCAATACGCCACCCAGTTGGTCGACCACCTGCTCTCGGCCGGGCGGGCCGCCGCGGCCAGCGATCTGCATTTACAGCCGACCGGCGAAGGGCTCGACGTGCGGTGGCGGATCGACGGCGTTTTGCAGCACGTCGCCCTGCTGCCCGAGCGCATCGCGCCGAACGTCGTCGCCCGGCTCAAGGTTTTGGCCGACTTGCTCACCTATCGCACCGACGTGCCCCAGGAAGGACGCATTCGCGGCGGCGAAAGCGGGGTTGAAGTCCGCATCAGCACGTTTCCCACGCTCTACGGCGAAAAGGCCGTGGTCAGGCTGTTCGCCGATCGCGGCCGCTACGAAACGCTGGATGCGCTGGGCGTCGATGCCGAGGTGCTCGCCGGCTTGCAGCGCTTGCTCGTGGAAACCTCCGGCGTCGTGCTGGTCACCGGCCCGGCGGGCAGCGGCAAGACGACCACGCTCTACGCCTGCTTGCGCGAGATTGCGGCGCAGTCGGCCGGCGGTCGCAGCATCGCATCGCTCGAAGATCCCGTCGAAGTCGCCGTGGCGGGCGTGGCGCAATCGCAGGTCAATCCGGCGGCGGGCTTCGATCTGGCGACCGGCTTGCGGTTTTTGCTGCGGCAAGATCCGGAGGTGATCATGGTCGGCGAAGTCCGCGACAGCGCCACGGCCGAGGTCGCCTTTCAAGCGTCGCTGACCGGCCACTTGGTGTTGAGTACGTTTCATGCCGGCGGCGCGGCCGGCGCGATCAGCCGCCTCTCGGACATGGGCATCGCCCCGTATCTCTTGCGCAGCGGCATTCTGGCGATCGTCTCACAACGGCTGGTGCGAAAGCTCTGCCACTGCTCGCAGCCGAGCGACGATCCGCTCGACCGCTTGGGCCTGCAGGCGGCGCGGGTCTGGTTGCCGGAAGGCTGCGCCGATTGCGGCGGCACGGGTTATCAAGGGCGGGCCGTGTTGGCCGAAATGCTGCTGGCCGAGGCCAGCGAATTGGGCCGCGCGATTCTCTCGCGCAGCGACAAGGCCCAGCTCGAAGCGTTGGCCGTCGAGGCCGGCATGGTCCCGCTTTGGCGCCGCGCCTGCCAGGCGGTCGAGGCCGGCACGACCAGCCCGGCCGAAGTCCGCCGCGTGCTCGGCTGCGCGGAGCCATGATGCTGTCCTTGGAAACGGTCGCGAAAAGTATCAAAATTGGCGGCGCCGAATTTTCGCGCACGGCGGCGGCCGAGCGGCTAAAATCGAGGCCGAGCGGAAAACATTTCTGAGCGATTCAGTTTCGTGGGAAGGCGGTTCGCCGTGGCGTCTTGGACTTCGCAGCCAACGACTGCGATCTCGCTCGACGAGCTTGTGGCATTGAACGATGAAATCGCGGCGCTGGTGCGCGCGGGGGTTCCCTTAGAACGGGGTCTCACCGGGCTTGGCGCCGATTTGCCCGGCCGGCTGGGGCGCATCGCCGCAGCGCTGGGCGAACGGATGTCGCGCGGGCAAAGTTTGGTGCAGGCGCTGGCCGACGAGCGGCCGCAAATCCCCCGGCTCTATGCGGCGGTCGTCGAAGCGGGCGTGCGCTCGGGCCGGCTGGCCGCCGCGCTCGAAGGGCTGGCCGTGACCGCTCGACACATGGTCGAGCTGCGTGCTCTGGCCGGCGCGGCCCTTATTTATCCGCTGTTCGTGCTGGCGCTGGCCTATGCGATGTGGATCGGCTTCGTGCTCTGGTTCGCGCCGACCGTCGAGCCGAGCTACCGCTTGTTCGAGGCCCCGTCGGCCGACTGGATCGGTCGCCTGGCCGAGACGAGATCGACGATCCAGTATTGGGGGCCGGCGCTGCCTTTGATCGCGCTGGCGGCGCTTGCGGCGTGGTGGCGCCGATCGGGCCGCGCCGCGACGGTGCAATCGAAAACGGCGGTCCGCTCCTTCGGCTGGGTTCCAGGCGTTCGCCGACTGCTCCATTGGTCGCAGGCCGCGGCATTCGCCGATCTTTTGGCGCTGTTGATCGATCAGCAAGTTCCGCTCGACGAAGCCATCGTGCTGGCGGGCGAGGCCAGCGGCAGCCCCATGCTCGCCGCCGAGGCCGAACGCATCGCCGGCGTCTTGCGGCAAGGCGGCCCGCTCACTGACGGACTCGGCGCGGCAAACGGCTTTCCGCCGCTGTTGGCCTGGCTGATCGAAACGGGCCAAGAGCGCGGCGTCTTGTCGCTGACCTTGCGGCATTCGGCGGAGACGTATCGCGAACGCGCGCGGCAGCGCGCCGACGCCACGCGGTTGCTGCTGCCGGCGGCGTTGACGATCGGGGTCGCCGGTTCGACGGTCCTGGCCTACGCCTTGTTGGTGTTTTGGCCTTGGATTTCGCTGTTGAAATCGCTGGGTAAGTAGCCCCATGCCCACCTATCGCTATCAAGCCCAGGATGCCGGAGGCCGGCCGGAAAGCGGCGAAGTCGCGGCCGACAGCCGCGAGCAGGCGATCGCGCACTTGGCCATCGCCGGCTTGCGCTCGGTGCGTCTGAGCGAGGCGCCCGACGAGGCGGTTTTCGACGCGGCGATCGTCGACGCGGACGATCAAACGCCGTTGTCGGTCGCCGAAACGGTCGACCTGGGCGCCTTGCTCGCCACACTGGCCGAGTCGCGGTTGCCGCTCGACGCGGGGCTCAAGGCCGCTTCGCTCGAACTGGGCCGCGGTCCCCTGGCGCGCGC
>DATNEC010000398.1:0-5752 GCA_035606815.1 Pirellulales bacterium | reverse complement strand
CTTGCTCCGGCCTCACGCCTCCGGCATAGAACCAGATTTGCCGCTTCTCAACGTCGACGTGTTCCACGCGGCGCACCACGAACTGGCCTCGCGTGATCTGGTTCTTGCAGACCCCTGCCGCGCCATCGTATCGATAAAGGTGGTTCCAGCCGTCGCGCTCCGACATCCAGAGAATTTCGTTGGTCTCTTCGATCGGCCGATAAAAGAGCTTGGAGTTATAGTCGATGAACGTGGGCGAAGATTCGTCGATGATGGCTGACGCCGAACCGCTGGCGGCGTCGACCGCGATCACGCGCAGCGTCTGGTGGCCGCGCTCGTTATAGAGAAACGAAAACCGCTTCGAGTCGCCGTCCCAACGCAGTTCGTCGATGCTCCACGGATTGGCGAAAAGATCGTCCGCAATCGCGATCGGCCGCCGGGTCGCAACGTCGAACAACCGCGGCCGGGGATGAGCGATGACGTCGCCCGGCTTCAGGTAATCGAATGAGTGCAACTTGGGCTGCAATTGGTCGGCAGGAGACGATTCGATCAGGTAGACAGGGTGCTCCTGAGGCGCGCGGACCTGCAACAGAAGCGCCTTTGAGGAATCGGGCGACCAGAGTATCGGACTCCGATAAGCATCTTGCGCCGTGCCGTCGGTGGTCAAGGCAATCTCGCGAGGGTCGCCATTCTCGGTCGCAAGTTCGCGCAGCCAGACATTGTGTTCTCGCACTTCAAGCGACCAATGTCCGTCGGGAGAAATCGCTCCGGTCTTCGGCGCAGGGCCTGGTTCGCCGGCTGGCAACGGCTTGGCATCGGCGGGGATGATGGCGCGACCTACGTCAAGCTCGGCGACGAAGAACCCCAAAACGCCGCCCTCGGCATCGACGGCCTCCCAGCCGTGCCCTGAGAAGGTGTGCTGCCTGCGGACTTCACTCGGCTTCAACACGCCGTACGCTCGACGCCCGCCCTCGTAATCTCGCCAGTACAACTGCAGTTCCTTGGGCGAGTGATTGACGAAGACGATTTCCGTTTCCTGATCGCTCGCGCGGCTGCGACGCGGCGCTCGCTTTCTCGCAGGCAAACCCGGCTCATCCGCCGCGTCCGCGGGCATTTCCGCCAGTTCATACGATTGCAACTTGCAGCGAAAACGGCGGCCCGCTACAGAGAAAGCTAGCTCTTGCGGGTGTTCATCGAGGTCGACTCGTTCGAGCGGCAGCGTCTCGGCAGTGATTTTCTGCTGCACGTGCTCCGCGAGCGCCGTGGCCAGCCGCTCGTGATCGAACGCCGCCTCGCGCACGCCGCGCTGGCCGTCAACCAGCACGAATTCGTGCCGCTCGCGGGCGGTGCGCACGCGATACCAGAATCGGTTGCCGCCCGTAAGCCAATGCGGCTGCACGGGATCTTGGAAGACCGCATTCTTGACCTTCTCCCGCAATTGCGCAGCGCGCTCATAATCGGCCCGCGAGCCTTGCGCCCAAGTCGTGCCGGCCAGGCCGAGATTGGTCGCCAAGACCACGAGGGCGCACGTCGGCCCTAATCGAGTCATCATTGCCGCCTCCGAGAGTTCAATCGATGTTCGATCTTGCAGCGCGCCTGCCCGGCGTTCAACCAAGTGCCTGGCGGCCTGAATCGTCGCTGTCGCGCAAGGCGCCGCGGCCAATCAGGAACCAATTGCCCGAAGACAGATCGGCCCATTCGGAGCGGGCGCGCACTCGAACGGTCGAACCGACGCACCGCGTAGACCAGGCATTTTAGCTGCCCATGATAATAACCGAGCCTTGCAACTGCGCCCATAATGAGGCCAACCAGCGGTAATGAAGACGACCGTTCGCCGTAGTGCGCATTTCGAGGCGCGGGTCGATGTCTCCGCCGCAGGTTCCAATGGCTGGCGTCGCTCTGAACTTCAATGTCTCGCCGTCCGTCGAGCTGCCGGCCGGCGCACGAGCGTGCCCGTGGCGGCTCTGCCGCTTCTGATCAGCGGCCGGCCATGTCCACGTCCATATCTCGCCGGAGCGCTCTTGACTTCCTACGACGAGTTGTAGTAGGATGTCCTCCGACAGCTTGTAGTAGATCGCCCGCCGCGAGTTCCCCAGCCATGCCGACGCACCACACGCCGCTCAGCGAAACGGAACTGGAGGTCTTGAAAGTCCTCTGGGACCGCGGTTCAGGCACGGTCCGCGAGGTCAACGAATTGCTCGCCGGCCAGGGCCGCCGCTGGGCCTATACCACGGTGCTTACTCTGCTGGCCCGCCTGGAGGCCAAGCGCTACGTCGCCAGCGACAAAAGCGGCCTGGCCCACGTCTTCCGGCCGCTGGTCTCGCGCGACAAGCTGCTGTCGCGGCGGCTCGACCGCTTGGCGGCCGAACTTTGCGACGGCACGACCACGCCGCTGGTGCATGCCCTGGTGCAAGGCCAGCGTTTCACCGCCGAAGAGATCGAGCGGTTTCGAGAATTGCTCGACGAATTGGAAGCCAAGCCGCAAACCAAACCGACCCAACGCAAACGCAAGTCGTAATTCATGCCCTGGTGGTTGGCCCAAAACACGTTGCTCGCCGGGATGTTGGCGCTCGCGGCCGGCCTCGCATGCCGTTTGGTCCGGCTCTCGCCGGCGGTGCGACATGCGATGTGGCTGGTGGTGCTCGTCAAGCTGATTACGCCTCCCGTGGCGTTTTATTCGCTGCCGGCCGGCGACGCCTGGATCGACTGGTTGCTGCCATCACAGCCCATCGAATCGCGCGCGAGTAGAACATTTCTGGCCGAGGCATTGCCGCCGGAAGCCGTTGCCGCCACGGCCAGAACCGTTGCAATCGAGACGATTGAGGCGCCGAGCAATGAGACGACCGCGGAAACGTTCTCCCCGAAGAACGAAGGACCATCGGACGCCTTCTTCCGATCGAGCGAAGTCGAGGGGCTGCTTGACGCCGGTTCGCGGCGTTTTGACGAAGCAGCGCCTTCGGCGGCGGTTGCAGCCGATGAGCCGAGCGTTTTGATCGGCGCGGCGGAATCGCGAACCGCCGCAATCCATTTTTTGATCGCCGGGGCATGGGCGATCGGCGCCGCGCTGATGGTTTTGTTGCAGGCGGCCAGGTTGATCGGGTTAGTGCGCCTGTTGCGAGGGACCGAAGCGGCGCCCGATTGGCTGACAGAACTCGTCTGTGAGATCGCCGCGGGCCTGCAAGTTCGGCCGCCGCGCATCGCATTGACGCGGGCCGTCTGCTCGCCACTGATCTGCGCCTTTGGCCGGCCGAGGCTGATTTGGCCGAAGTCGCTGGCCGATCCGTTGACGGGCGAGGCGCGCCGCGCCGTGATCGCCCACGAACTGGCCCACTTGCGGCGCCGCGATCACTGGGTCGGCTGGCTAGAACTGGTCGCCAGTTGCGGCTGGTGGTGGAACCCGCTGTTTTGGCACGTGCGGCGCCAACTGTGCGAAAACGCCGAGTTGGCCTGCGACGCCTGGGTGGTGTCGCTGTTGCCGGGCGGCCGCCGGGCCTATGCCCGGACGCTCGTCGAGATTTCCGAGTTGCTTTCGTGGACGGCGGCGCCGGCGCCGGCCGTCGGCATGGGCGCCAGCGCCCGACACCTATTCGAAAGGAGATTGAGCATGATCCTGCGTGAACACGTACCTTGCCGGGCGCCGCTCGCCGGGTTGACGTTGATCGGTCTGCTGGGGATCGCCGTTTTGCCCGGCTGGACCAAGGGCCAGGCCCCCGCATCCGGCGACGCTCTTCCGAAGGCCGAATCCGCGGCGCCAGAGAACCGGGACGCGGCCGATCCGGCGCCGGCGATCGAGACGCGAGCCGAACCGGCCGCGACGCCGCGCGGACCATCGAGCGAAGAATCGCCGCGTCTTGACTCGTCCTCCGACGCCGATTCTGGGCCGGCGACGGCCCGCGAGGACCGTCCGCGAAGCGAGGGCGGGGCCGAGCCCGATAGCGCCGCGCCGCAGGATTTCGCCTTCCCGGTCAGAAAGCGGCTGCCCCAGGGGCTGCTTCTGCAACAAGCCGACCGGCACGCCGCTCAGATTCAACAACTCGAACGGCAACTGGCGGAGTTGACGGCCGCCGTGCAAGCGCTGCGCAACGAGGGCCGTTTGTCGCACGCCCTGAATCACCGGGAGAGCGCCCTCACTGCCAATCGCACGGGCACGTCAGTGATCTCGGTCGACATGGAACCGCTAATTACCGAACATGTCCTTGTTCGTCCGCCAGCGCAAATCCGTGCTCGTTTGCACGGCGACGTCAAAATCGCGCGCGTCGAGATCGACAAGCCCGAGGTGATCCAACTCTTCGAGCAATCGCCGCACGAGGCGGTGTTGGTCGTCGGGCATGCCGGCGCGGCGATCGTGAAGTTGTGGAACAACCAAGACCAGGTTTACACGCTGCGCGCCGACGTGATCCAGGCCCGCGAGACCGAGCTCGCTTCCGAGGCCGACGCCCGTCGCGCCGTCATGGTCGCCAAAGGCTACGTTGCCGCGAGACAACCCGCTAACGTTCCGGGCCGCGGCGACGTTGTGGACACTTCGACTGGCGAAGTCGTCGAGACTTTGACTCGCGTCAAGTACAAGCTGTCGGCGGGCAAGGCCCAAGCTCTGGCTGCATTTCTGCAGCAGTACGGCAATGACGGCGTCGAGAGCAAGGTCGAAGGCGAGACGCTGACGATCACGGCTTCGGCCGACGCCCAGGCCCGCATCGGCCAGTTCATTCAGTGGCTCGAGCCGGCGCCGCAGCCCCAAGGGCAAACTGGGGCGCGCCCGCCATCGTCGAATCCCGGGGATCCGTTCTCGACGCCTCCGGTCGCGGCGCCGCCCATGCCCGCGACGACTCCCAGCGCCGATCTCGGCGTGCTTCCATCCCCGACGCCGGCTCCCGCAACGCCCCCGCCGCCACTGGGCGTGGACGGCGCGAAGCCGGATCGCGGAGCCGGGCGGGCTCGATGAGTCCCGCGTCGCTACTGATAGCTATTGGCGCCGTTATTCATGCCTTCGCCACCGCTTTTCGACCCCATTGCTCCCCAGACGCCATAGGGACTGGGGCCGTTACGCGCCTCGGGCAGCCCCAAGTTGCCGGTATTGATGCTGTCGCTGATGAACCGCACCGAGCCGTCGCACATCACGCCGTTGACGCCGCCGGGATGGAAGCTGCTGGGGGCGTAAACGCCCGATTTGCAATCGGCGTTGACGTTGGCGTCACCCGTGCAGGAGGGCCCATTAGGCGGCATGACCGTCGTGAACCCGGTGCGCTCGGGCTGGCCGTCGGTCCACAGCACTCCGAACCGGCACTTCACCGCACCGGGGGTAATATAAAACGCGCCGTTGGCCGTGGCCAGGCAACTGCCCGGGTTCGTGGCCGGGTTCGTGTTCAGGTTCGCGAAGCCAGTGACCGTCCCTTCCTTGATTGTCGGCCGAGGGTTGACGCCAATGCCCTGCTCCTGCGAACGGACCCGCTCCGACATGGCGATCGTGTTGCTCGTGCCGTCGGCGATCTCCGCTATTGTCGTGCCGATCGAGAAGCTGAAAACGCCGCGGGTCGTCTTGCTGTCGCGATTGTTGAAAATCGAGTCGCCGCGGCTGAAGCAGTAGTTGTTTTGGCCTGAATGGTTGTTCAACGACCGCAGCGCGAGAGAGGTGATTTCCGAGGGGCATTGCAAGGCCGGGACGTTGACGTTCCAGCCCTTCCATTGCCCCCAACCCACCGGCCCCAGCGGCGCCACGCCTCCCGCCGGATTTCCCGACCGGATCACGTCGTAGAGGGGGGCCTCTTCAATGTAGGGC
>DATNEC010000390.1:0-2071 GCA_035606815.1 Pirellulales bacterium | reverse complement strand
CAGCGCCCAGCGGCTGCGGTATGCATTGAAATACACGCTGCCTCGATGGGCGACCACAGCCTCGCCCGTATCGGGTTCGCGCAACTGCACCAGCGCTTCCTCTGGCTTGATCCGGCCGGCCTTCACGAGCTTCGCTTCCGCTTGTGGATTGATCGCAGACGTATTCCGCTTCCAAGCCCAGTTCAAACGGCCATCGGCCCGGCGATCGAGCGGCGCTTTTCCAACCGCATCCGCATCGAGCCGGCTGCCTGGTTCGAGGCACGTAAAGGCCTCGTAGCGCGACAAATCGCCCAGCGCGTCGGCCTCGGCAGGCGCTCTTACCAGCGGAAAGGGGTCGGCGAAGTAGACGTATTTCTTCTTGTCGGCGTGCTCGTAAATCAGCGGATGACCCGAGGGAAAAATGGGCGAGTGCATGTCGAACTCGGAGGCTTGCTCGAAGACCTCTTTCTCCTCATTGAATTCGGCCAGGCCGCGAGCATAGATCGTCAGCGGCGGATGGACCTTGGCGTAAGCGGCGAACATTCGTTCCCGCTCGCCATTGCGAAGCACGACCAGGCCGTCGAGCCAAGTGGGGCCTTTGCCCGGCATCGGCGCCATCGCTCGGGCGAACCCCTCGTCGTCCTGAAAGTACGTCAGGTCCACCCCCTGCGCAGGATCGAGGCCGCTTTCGCGCGGCAACTCGCTGGTCGCCCCGGTCGTCTGAAAATTGCCCAACGGGTGCGCGGGCCGGTTGGTGTCGCCCCAGAACCAATACATCTTGTCGCCGAAGACCGCCGTCAGAACGCTATCCGAACCCAGCACCTTGGCATTCAGCAGGGGCTGGTCGATCGGCGTCGGGGCTCCGGTGAGCACGCTGTCTCGGTAGATCCCCTGGCCCGTCACGCGATACAACCGCTCGGCGATATTGTTGCGTTTGATTTCCAACCGCGCCTTGCCGCCCGCTTTGACCTCCAGGCTCTGGCCGCGATAACCGAACCAGGCATCGGCGGGAAACTCGTAGCCATGGCTTTTGACGAAGAAGAACACTTTCTGGTCCATCAAGCCCGGCTCGTCGAAGGCGACGATGCCGTTGCTGTCGGTCACGTAGCGGATGCCGTTGACGGTCGAAAGTTCGACCAGCGGCACGCCGCGTCCGGCGCCTCGATCGACGACCGTGATTTGAAAGTAACGCTCGGGCTCGGCCACCGGAGCGACGAGCGCGCAACAGACGAGCAATGCGGCGGCAGGCATGATGGGGGCTATTTTTCGGTGCGGATTTTCATTGACGGGTACATGTAGGTCAGGCTTTCCAGCCTGACTTCTTTCAGGCTCGAAAGCCTTGACCTGCAACCAGGCTGACGTCTGTCAGGCTGGAAAGCCTGCCCTACTTGGCGGCATGCAAGGCCCCAGCCATAATCGCCGCACACACCATGAGTTTGCAAGTCTTCACGTGCGAGCCGGGCTGGGAAACGGCCCTTACCGACGAGCTTGGCCGCGTCTTTCCGGCGTCGTCGTGCCGCTCGATCGCGCCCGGCTGGATTGAACGCCGCCCGAGCGACGAGCCGCCCGGCGAGCCGCCTTGCATCGCCTTTGCGGCCCAGATGCTGCCCGACGCCGGGGCAATGTCCGCCCCCTCGATCGCCAAGTGGGCGCAGCAGGCAGGCGCCTGGCTGATCGAGGGCCTCAAGCGACACGAAGGGCCTTGGCGGCTGCATGTCTTCGCCGTGGCTGGGCCGCAGGCGTCGGTGGGCCAGGCCCGTTGCCGGTTGATCGAAGCGGCGCTTTTCGAGTTGCTGCGGAAGAAACAGCGGCGGCTGCTGCGGACGTGCGTGACCGATCACGAACGGCCGTGGGCGGCCGATGAGGCCTTGGTCCAAATCGGCCTGCTGACGCCGGCGGACGGCTTTTGTTCGGTTGTCCTGGGGCAGCAGAGAGAACGGCTGCGACGTTCGCTATCACGCTTTGCCGGAGGAGTTGTGGAAATTCCTTCCGACACGGCAGCCCCGTCGCGGGCATTCGCCAAATTGGCCGAAGTCGAAATCCGGCTGGGCCGCCGGATCGCCGCCGGCGAAGCGTGCGTCGATTTGGGCAG
>DATNEC010000380.1:0-9952 GCA_035606815.1 Pirellulales bacterium | reverse complement strand
GCCTCGCCAGGCATGGAGTCCGATTTAGCGGACGCATTGCTCACTCATTCCAGCCTTTCGCTGCGGTCTACGGCTTCTCGGTTCGCTGCTTATTCTCTCCGCCTCCGCCGCGAAACGCCATGCCAACTGCAAACCGCGAGGTGCGCTCGTCCGGTGTGCTATTGGTTTCCCCCACTGGCTTTCCGCAGCTTCCACCTGTTATGCTATGGGCCGAACAGCTTAGCGGTTCGAACTGGAGGTTTACTTGCCATGCGATCGCATGCCGTGTCTGTTTTCTCCGTTCTGTTCCTATGCCTCATCGCCTCAGAGGCCGCGTACTCCGCTGAGGATGCTCAGAGCTTGGCGAGACTTGGCGGCCGGATGAGCGCGGCTGAAAAAGTGTCGCTTGAAGAGCAGGTTGCAAAGAACCCGAACGACGTTGATTCGCGAACAAAGCTTCTCGGCTACTATTTCATCAAGGGACGGCAAGACGCCGATGCCAAATCCAACCGGCAGCGTCACGTCGTGTGGTTGATTGAGAACGCTCCCGAATCGAAGGTGCTCGGCTTACCATATGGCAGGCTCGACAAAGTACTTGAAAAGGAGAGCTACGATCGGGCCAAGGAAGCTTGGCTAAAGATCATTCAAAAGTGGCCTGAGAAATTGTCCGTACTCAAGAATGCCTCCACGTTTTTCTTGTTATACGATCGTGAAATCTCCGAAGAACTCTTGCTCAAAGGGCAAACACTCGACGCGAAAGATCCTCAGTGGTCCGCGTCGCTAGGTCAACTCTATTCACTTGAATTGATGTCGCTTCAAACGGGGCAGGTGCGGAAGGCTGCCGCCAATAAAGCGTTTCAGCAATATAAATTGGCGTATGATCTATCCAACGCCATGGAAAGAGACGCCCTTTTGGTTAGTTTGGCAAAGACCGCCTTTGCTGCCGGCCTGAACGACGATGCAAAGGCTTTTGCAACGAAGATGCTCGAGGACGACGCTGCTGGTTGGAACAGAGGCAATCGAATTCACCACGGAAATCTCATTCTTGGCCAAATTGCTCTTTCGGATGGAAATGTTGACGAAGCAAAATCGAGGTTGCTTTTGGCCGGCAAGACCAGTGGTTCGCCCCAGTTGAATTCCTTCGGTCCAAATATGCTACTGGCGAAGGAATTGCTCGAACGGGGAGAAACGGACGCGGTTTTGGAATATTTCGAGCTCTGCAAGAAATTTTGGGCATCGCCAAATCGAAAACTCGAACAGTGGGCCGACGATGTGAAGTCAAACCGCGTTCCACAGTTTGGCGCCAACCTGGCATACTAAGCCGTCGCCACAAGCCGCGTCATCAAGGCAATCTCCGGTCACCTCAAACCACCTCATACCCTTTTCGCTGTTCGCGCTTCAGCATCGCATTGGCCTCGGCGTCGTCCACGAAAACTTCGGCGTCGGGATCCCACTTCAGCGGCCGGCCGAGACGCATCGAGAGATTGCCAAGATGGCAGGTCGTGGCGCTGCGGTGCTGGCTCTCGACGTCGGAGATCGGCTGCCGCCGGGCGGCGACGCAATCGAAGAAATTGCCCATGTGGTTCACGATCGCGTCGAGCTTGCCGACCCGTTCGGGACGATCGAGATTGTCGAAGTCGTAAAGCCGGAAATCGCCCCGCTGTAGCGGATCGGCCGATAGCTGCTCCACCGGTTTGCCGGTTAGGTCGCCGCGGCTGACGAAGATCCGCCCCGAGTCGCCCGTGAAGAGGATGCCGTTGCGGCCTGTGTCCTTGACGGTCATTACGACGCCGTTGGCGTAGCGATAGCTCGCCTCGTAGTCGATCGGCACGTTGTAGCCGTCGGCGGCGTGCGGCAGCTTCGCTCGAGTGTCGATTTCCACCGGCTGCGAGTCGATCGCCCACTGGCCGATGTCGAGGTGATGGGCGCCCCAGTCGGTCATCTTGCCGCCGGCGTATTCGTACCACCAGCGGAACGTATAGTGGCAGCGCTCGGGGATGTAGGGCACGGCGGGCGCCTGGCCGAGCCATAAGTCCCAGTTCAGGTTCGCTGGGATAGGCCGCGTATCGAACGGGCCGCCGGTCGGGTGCTTGTCGAGCACGATATCGACGCGCTGCAGTTTGCCCAGCCGGCCTTGCCGCACCATTTCGACCGCCAGGCGGAAGCGATGATCGCTGCGCTGCCACGAGCCGACCTGCACGATGCGGCCCGTCTCCTGGGCGACCTTTCGCAGCAGCTTGCCTTCGTCGATCGTCAAGGTCAGCGGCTTTTCGACGTAAACATCCTTGCCGGCGCGGCAGGCGTCGATGGCCATTTTGGCGTGCCAATGGTCGGGCGCGCCGATCAGCACCACGTCGATGCGCTTGTCGGCCAGCAGATCGCGATAATCTTCATAAGCCTTGGGCGTGCTGCCGAAGCTGGCTTGGGCCTGATCGCGAACGTTGCGATCGACGTCGCACACGGCCCGCACTTCGCCATGCTGCTGGGCCTTGAGCGTGATCACGGTTCCCTGGTAGCGCATGCCGATGGCGCCGATTCCCAATCGCTCGTTCGGCGAGCGGGCCTGCGAGTCGGCCGCCTGGGTCGGCGCTGCGACGTGCGGCGCCAGCAGGCCGGCGCCGGCCAGGGCGCCCGCCGATTCTTTTAGAAAATGGCGCCGGGTATTTTTGTTTCGTGGCATTCTCGGGCCTTCGGGATGCTCGCATGAGTCGGCGGCGATTTCGTCGCCCGTTTCGTCGTCTGCCCGTTGTGTTCGCAGCCATGTTCCAAGCGGCGATCGGCGATAAAGCCATCGTAGAGCATTTCGCAGCCACATTCAAAAGCAATGAAGAAAGCTCTCGCGAACTCGGCCCTTGCGGCGGCCCGCGGGCTAGGACAAGATAACGCTTGCGACCGAGACGCCAGATCGTCTCGTTTTCGCCGGGGGTGGGGCAATGGGTTCCTTGGGGCACTGAAATCGATCGCCGGCAGACCGTGATCAGTCCGTCATTGCAGGAAATCTGTTCGCTGTTCGGACAACCCGTCGCCGGGAACCCGACCCAGTTCATGATCGAAAAGGCGTTCGCCTGCGAAGGCTTGGAGTGGCGCTATCTCACGCTCGAAGTGGCGCCGGAGGATCTGGGCGACGCGGTCCGCGGGATGCGCGCCATGGGCTTTCGCGGGGGAAACGTCACCAAGCCGCACAAG
Organism: Pirellulales bacterium; assembly: GCA_035606815.1. Lineage (GTDB taxonomy): Bacteria > Planctomycetota > Planctomycetia > Pirellulales > JAICIG01 > JAICIG01. The sequence goes on along the minus strand of DATNEC010000380.1, from coordinate 6,787 downwards.
GTCGCCGTGCTCGAATTCCTCGACCGGCTCAGCGATGCCGCGGCATTGATGGGCGCCGTCAATTGCATCGTCCGCGAAGACCGCGAGCTGGTGGGCGAAAACACCGACGGCAAAGGCTTCATCCAATCGCTGCGCACGGCGATCGACCCGGCGGGCAAGCGCGCCGTGCTGCTAGGGGCCGGCGGCGCCGCGCGGGCGATCGGCATTGAATTGGCCTTGGCCGGCGCGGCCGCGATCACCGTCGTCAACCGCACGCCCGAGCGCGGGCAAGCGCTCGTCGATTTGCTGAACCAGAAAACGACGACGCCGGCGACGTTCGTCGCCTGGGAAGACGAGTACGACGTGCCGGCCGACGCCGAAGTGCTGGTCAATGCGACGAGCATCGGGCTGAACGATCCCGATGCGCGCGTGCCGGTCCGTTTCGCGGCGGCGTCGCCCTCGTTGGTCGTGGCCGACGTGATCGCCAGCCCGCCCGACACGCGGTTCTTGGCCGAGGCCAAGGCCCGCGGCGCCAAGACGCTCGACGGACTGGGAATGATCGTCAACCAAGGGGCCATCGCCTTCCGGCTGTGGACCGGCGCCGAACCCGACGTGGCGGTGATGCGCGAGGCCGTCGAAGAGTTTCTCGGCTTATAGATTCCACCTATAGGGAAATGCGAGCATGCGTTCATTTTTTCTCGGCGCCGTTGGTCTCTATGCCGTTCGTCTGTGTGCTGTCGCGATGACGGCAAATTGGGTATTGGTCGCGGCGCCAGCCTTTGGCGCCGAAGACGCGCCGGGCTTGAGTCTCTTCGACCGCCAAAGCCTCGCCGGCTGGCAATACGGCGCGCAGCCATCGCAAGGCTGGCACATGGCCGACGGCATGCTCGAAGGCGAAGAGGGCGCACATCCGCTGCTTGCGGGCTGGACGTTCGGCGATTTCGAATTGCAGTTTCGTTACTTGGCCGAAAACGGCGCGCGATTGAAGCTCGCGCTGCCCGAAGCTCCGGCCGGCGAGGACGGCCTGACGCTGATGTTAACGGAAGGCGAAGGCGCCGGCGCGCTGAGTCAAGGCGGCCGGTCGCTGGCCGCTGGCGGCAAGATCGATCGCACGAAGAACGGCTGGCATCTTGCGCGGTTGCAGCGCGCGGGCAGCCGCTTTTCGCTGGCAATCGACGACAAGCGCCTTTACGAAGTCCAAGTGCCGCCCAAGACCCGTTACGGCCTCGGTTTGTCGATCGAGAAAGGCCCTGTCTCGTTGGACCAGATGCGAGTGCAGGAACCGCCCGGCGAGCCGATCTATAACGGCAAAGACCTGAGCGGCTGGTGGACGCCGGGCAAACTCGATGGCTGGGCCGCTCGCGACGAGGAAATCGTCTGCCTCAATAAAGACGGCAACTACCTGCGCACCGAACAGGAATTCGGCAACTTCACGCTCTCGCTCGCCTACAAGATGGCCAAGGGGGGCAACTCCGGCGTCGGCATTCGCACCGCCCGGGCCGGCTGGCCGTCGGGCGACGGCATGGAGTTGCAACTGCTCGACGAAGCCCCGGGCAAGCCGCTCACGCGCCATTCGACGATGGCCCTCTACGGCAACCTGGAGCCGATCGCGAAGGCCGATCGCTCGCAAGAGTGGAACTCTCTCGCGATCAAGGCCGAAGGCTACATGATCTCGGCCTGGGTCAACGGCGTGCTGGTGCAACAGGCCGATACCTCGCGATTGCCCGAACTGCACCGCCGTAATCTGAAAGGCTGGATCGGCCTGCAAGACCACGGCGCCAAGATCGAGTTTCGCGATTTGCGGGTGTTGGAGGCGCCGGAGGGACCAGGGTTGGAGGCTTGGTATGCGCCGCATCGCGAATCAAGCTCGAAGCAAGTTCTCAATCGCTTGATGAACACGGAGTCGCTGGTTCTCGACGACCACATTCGATCCGGCATGGTCCGCAAGTTCGTCGAGGAGGCGGGCGAGCACGTGCTGGCCGAGCTGACGGGCCCCGGCGCGGTGGTCGAGATTTCGCGAACGAGCAATGCCGGCCAGATCGCTTTTTATTTCGACGGCGAGGCGCGGTCCCGCGTCGAATGCTCGCTCGCCGACTTGCACCGGCGTATTCCGCTCGTCGGCCAAGACCAGCAGCCGCTGCTGACGTTTCTGCCTTATCAAAAGAGCCTCAAGATCGTGCTGCAAGCCACAGGGCCGGTCGACTATCGGTTCGATTACGTGAGCCTGCCCGACGACGTGCCGCTGGCCAAATATGTCGGCGGCGAGAGCGGCGTGGAGCGGGGTTTGCTGCCGGCTTTGTCGTATCGCAACGAGCAACTCGGCTGGGGCACGCATCGCGAGGCAGATCCGCTGCCTCGGCAAAGCGCGAGCCCCAAAACGATCAAGCCGGGCGGCCGAGCGGCGCTCATCGAGTTGACCGGCGCCGGCATCGTGCAATGGACTAAGCTGCAAGTGAACCCGGCCATGCTGGCCAACGACGACCTATGGCTTGAGGTGAAGGTCGACGGGCAAACCGAGCCCGCGATCGCCGCTCCCGCTCGTTATCTGTATCCGGGCCTGGCCGGCGGCGGCGGGAATTATCCGAACTACGTGATGGTCGATCGCGGCGGGCTGACGAACCTGCTGGCGATGCCTTACCGCCAAGGACTCTCGCTCGCCGCGGTGAATCGCGGCGCGCGGCCGATTTCAGGCGTCGGGGCCGCGGTCTCTTACGAGCCGATCGCCAACCCGGACGACGCCCGGCTCGCGGGACGCCTGCGCGGGATTTTCCAACCGGCCGCATCGAGCCCCTCGCGCGAACTAATCTCGCAGTCGGGCCGCGGGCGCTGGATCGGGATCGTCGTCAAGTGGTCGCCGGAGACCATGCCCGGCATCGACTCGCTGGCGGTTGACGGGCAAACTCTCGACGCCTGGTCGGGCTTGTCGTGGAACGGCTTCCTCGGCGCCGCCGACGACGCGAGCGACATCCGCCGGAGTCTGAGCGGCCGGCGCAACGGCTTGGCCTGGCGTTATCTACTTTTGGAGCCAGTCGATTTCCAGCAGTCGCTCGTGCTCCGCGGCGCCGAGCCGGCGGGCGATCGACTGGCGCTGTTTTATATCGAGACGAAATAGCGGTCTGATGGCGCCGTCTGTTCCATCGAAGACGTGCGAACGGAAGGAACCGTCTCGAACAAGGAGATGAGAGATGCGAATCGCCGTCGGCGGAGTCCTGCACGAGACGAGCACGTTCATCGACACGCCCACCACGCTCGACGATTTCGAGCAAGGCTTCGGCATCTACCGGGGCGAACAAATCTGCGAGCGGTTCCGCGGCGCGAACATGTGCATCGGCGGCTTCTTGGACGGTGCCGAAAAGCATGGTTTCCAGGCCGTGCCGCTGTTGTGGGGTTTCGCGTATCCCAGCGGCTTGATCCAGCGCTCGGCCTACGATTCGCTCAAGCGGGAGTTTGTCGATCGCCTCGAGCAGGCCGAAGCGCAAGGCGGACCGGTCGATGGCGTGCTGCTGGATCTGCACGGCGCGATGGTCGTCGAGGGCGTCGAGGACGGCGATGGCGATTTCATCGAATCGGTCCGCCGCGCGATCGGCCACCGGCGGCCGATCGTCGTCGCGCAAGACCTGCACGGCAACCACACGGCCCGGCGCGTGGCGGCGGCCGACGCGATCGTGGGCTACGATACCTATCCGCACGTCGACATGGGCGAGCGCGGCCGCGAAGCCGCCGAAATCATCGTGCGCACGTTGCGGGGCGAAATCCGGCCCAAGATGGCCTTGCGCCAACTTCCGCTGTTCTGGGGCACGCGCTGCCAGGTGACGGCTCATCCGCCGATGGACGAAGTCTTGCGCCGCGTGCATGAAATCGAACGACGGCCCGGCATGATTTCCGTCACCATCGCCACCGGCTTCCCCTGGGCCGACGTGCCGGATGTCGGCGCTTCGGTGATTGCGGTGGCCGACGGCGACGCCGCGCTGGCCCGACAGGCCGCCGACGAGCTGGGCGATTGGATTTGGCAGCATCGCGAGCGCTGGGTCCGCCCGGCGATGACGGTGCGCGAGGCGCTCGAGGCCGGCGATAAGCTCGGCCGATATCCGGTCTTGCTGGCCGACCACACCGACAACACGGGCGGCGGCGCTCCCGGCGATTCGACCGAAGTGCTTCGCACGTTGTTGGAGCTTGGCCTTGAAGACGCCTTGATCTTGTACATGGTCGATCGAGAGGCCGTCGAACTGGCGCGCACGGCCGGCGTCGGGGCAAGAATCCGCTTGCAATTGGGCGGCAAATCCGACCCGCGACAGGGACCGCCCATCGATTGCGAGGCCGAGATCGCGGCGCTTTCGGATGGCCGCTTCGCTTACGACGGGCCGATGTATGCCGGCCTCACCGGCAACATGGGGCCGAGCGCTTGGTTGAAAGTGGACCTCGCGGGGCGAGCGAGTCCCGAGCGGCAGAGCGTTTCGGTCGTCGTCGTCACGAAGCGCGAGCAGCCGCTTGATCCGGCCTTCGCCCGCACCTTGGGAATCGATTGCCGCAAGATGCGATACATCGGCCTGAAATCGTCGGCCCATTTTCGCTCGGGCTTCGAGAAACTGGCCGGATCGATTTACAACGTCGACGCCGCCGGCATTTTAGTCCACGATTTCTCCAAGCTTCCTTATCGCCGCCGTCGCCGCCCGCTATTTCCGCTGGAGCCATGAGCGAGCCGTCCGCCGAACTCTTGGCCCGTTTTTCTCGGCGCGACCGCCGCGCGCTGGCCGAAATCATTTCGTTGGTCGAAAACGGCCAACTTCCTTCCCCCGCCGCTCTCCCGCCATCGTCCTTCAGCCTTCCGCCTTCATCTTTCCCTCGCATCGTGGGCTTCACCGGCAGCGGCGGGGCGGGCAAAAGCACGCTGGTCGCCGCGTCGATCGCTCATTTGCGCTCGCAGCACCGATCGGTCGCCGTGCTGGCCTGCGATCCGCAAAGCCCCGTGACGGGCGGAGCGCTGCTGGGAGACCGGGTTCGGGTGCGATTCGACCCGGCCGACGAAGGCGTTTATTTTCGCAGCCTGTCGACGCGCGGGGCCCAAGGCGGCGTTTCGGCGGCCGTCGGCCCGGCGATCGAGTGGCTCAAGGCGTTCGGCATCGACGTGATCGTGGTCGAAACGGTCGGGGTCGGCCAAGACCAGATCGGCGTTCGGCCGCTGGTCGATACATTGGTGCTGTTGGTCACGCCGAACAGCGGCGACGAAGTGCAATGGGAGAAGGCGGGCTTGGTCGAAGTCGCCGATCTCGTCGTCATCAACAAGGCCGATCTGCCCGGCGCCGATCGCCTGCGGCAGCAATTGCTTTCGGCACTGTCGCTTGGCACGGCCCGCGCGGCGCCGATCTTATCGACGGTCGCCGCGACCGGCGAAGGCATCGCCGAGCTTTGGCAGGCGATCGACCATGCCTAGAAAACGCACGCCTCCCGCTTTTTCGCGCGCTTTTTCGCGGCCTGGCTCTGCAGAAGCGATTCGGCCCTGGCAATGGTTTCTGCTGGCCGCCGCGGCGCCGATCGTGCTTTGCGCGGCGAGGCTGAATCTCGATCTGTGGCACGACGAAATCTACACGCTGACGATGTTCGTCGCCGCGGGGCCGAGGCAGATCGTGTCAGATTATTCGGCCCCCAATAATCACGTGCTCTACTCGCTCGTGCTGTGGCCGGTGCATCTGATCTCCAACAGCAACTTCGCGCTCAGGCTGCCGTCGCTCGCCTTCGCCGTTGGGACGCTGTGGATGACGTTCCGCGCCGGCTGCCGGCTGGGCGATGCAAAGCTTGGCGTCTTTGCGACGATGCTGCTTGGGCTGAACCAGATGTTTCTGATTCATGCGATCCAAGTGCGAGGCTATGGGCTGTCGATGTTTTTGTTCGCCTGGCTGGCGAACCTGGCGATCGCCGGCGGAAGCGCGGCTTGCCCTTCGCGGCTCGCGCAGATCGCCCTGGCCGGGGCGGCCTTTTTGTACGTAATGCCGACGAACCTGTTGCTCTTCTTGCCATTGGCCGCCGCCGCGTTGACTTGGCCGGCCTGGGCTTGGCAACGGCGGCCGGATGAGGCGGCGCCGTTGGAACCGGTCGCCAAGGCGTCCAGGCCCTGGACGGCGGGCGTCGCTTGGGCGGCCGCGCTAGGGCTGGCGGCGCTGTGCTATGCGCCGATTGCGCGGCAAGTGCTGGAGCGCCGCGGCGAGCGGGCGCCCTTCACGCTTGCGGCTTTGCTGGCCAGCATCGCAGACTTTCTCCGTCCGGCGACGCACGATCTGCTTCCGCTGGCGCCTTTTTTTCTGCTCGGCTTGGCCGTGTGGGTCGTGCGGCGGCTGCGCGGCCGCAAGGCGGCTTCGCCGGCGGCGCTGCTGTTGGCGGCGGGAGTTTTCGCCGGCTCCTTCCTGCTGGGGGCCGGATTGGGAATCGGCCCTTTCCCCAGGAATTTCTGCCCGCTGTTGCCGCTCTTGGCGCTGGCCGAAGCGTGGACCCTCGGCGAATTGGCCAGTGCAATCCGTTGGAAGAACGAGCGCGGCGAATTGGCCGCCGCGGCCGCAAGCGCGCTGCTGATCGCCGCCGTGCTGGCGCCGCAGTTGGCCACGTATCCGCGGCGGCTGGCCGCTTATTGTCGCGAGCATCGCGGCGCCCACGACGGTTACTTCAACTACTACGCCGCCGATTATCGGGTGGCCGACGTGGTCGAGCGGATCAAGCAATTAACGGCCGGCGGCCGGCCGTTTCGAGTTTGTTACGCCGCGGAAGACCAGTGGAACCTGATTTATTATTTCCGGCGCGCCGGCCAGCCTTTGGCGCG
>DATNEC010000374.1:0-3296 GCA_035606815.1 Pirellulales bacterium | reverse complement strand
CCATCGAAACGAGCCCGACCGACAATTGGGTTGGTCCTGGGCTCGTTTTTTGGGCTATCGAATGCGACCCTTTCGGGGCCAAGCAAAGATATAGCCTTTAGACGAATTCTCCATCCAATTCGCGAGCCGAAGTCGAGCGACCTTTCGCTGGCTTAGGGCGACGCTCCTGGATCAACGAATCGCGCCAAATCCGTCGAAGCTGCAACAGCAAGCCCGCGACGAGCATCATCTGGCCGCCGAGCAGAACGGGCAGGCCGATCGCCCAGAGTTCGTCGCGCCGCCTTGCCAGCGACCAGCCGCACAACACGCCTCCGCAAGTCAAAGCGGCCAGGCCGATGGCGATGGCCGACCAGGCCGCCAGCGACGCCCATCCGCCGCGGCCGGCCGGTTCAACCGGCGCCTGCTTCCGCGCCGCGGCTTGGGAAGCGTTGGAACGCTCGTTCGTGGACCCGGCATCGACCCGGAATTCCAAGTTGAATGCGGCGGCGCGAGATTCTCGGACGGGCGGCGCGGCCAGCAGGCGCTTGACGTGCCGCAAGCGTTCTTCGAGTTCCCATGAATCGAGGACGGCGGGGAGACCGGGCGACGCCACGTCGGCGTCGGGTTCGGCGATTGGGGCGCGCGGCGCTTCCTCGAAAGCCGGCGCGAGATTGGTCCCTGCACTCCCCGAGCGGCCGTTTTTCGCCAAGAAGATTGTCCCGCAGCGAATGCAGACCAAAGGACCGCCCGAGGACGAGCCTGCTTCCCCCTGCGAAGCGATGCCCGGCACGTCTTGGCGGCAATTCGTACACCACATTTTTTGATACGGCGCGGCAAAGACATGATAGCGAAGAGGGGCGAACGCCCGCGGTCCGGAACGGACTCGCCCTTAGAATCGGTCGCCGGGCGCTAAAACTATAGCCCTTTTTTGTCCGCTTCGGCCGGCTCGTACCAGTCCCCGCGGAGCCAATCGACCAGCAAATCGAGGTTCGCCGGGCTGATGATGTTGTTCTCAGTCTTGTCCGCATGCTGGGCGAAGGCGGGCATGCGATCGTTGTTTTCGCCATAAAAGCGTTCGTGGTTCGGATTGCCGATCATGCCTTTCAGCCACTCGCGCGAGGCGTAGCCCGTCAAATCGGGCGCCGAGCCTAGATCGCCCGCCTCGCGGAACTTGTGGCAATCGGTGCAGCCGACCGATTCCGCAATGAGAGTTCGGCCTTCGGCGATCGTCGCTTGATCTGCTTCGTCCAGGGCCTGCTGAGAAGGAAGGGCCGCCTCGGCCGAAAGCGCCGCGATCACCTTCGCGATGTCCTTCTTGTCTTGGCTGGCCAGCGTGTTTTTCACGAAGTCCGACATCTCGCCCCCTTTGTGCTTTTGCGTCCCGCCGAAATATTGCGGGCTGTCGATCTTCGCCGGGTCGAGCAGGCCGGCGATCCATGCGCGGCTGCCGAAACCGGTCAGATCGGGCGCCGACGGCTCGGCCGGCGCCGCGGGCGAGTCGGCGTGCGTGTGGCAACTGGCGCAGTAGCGTTTGAACAACCGCGGCCCTTGCGTCTTCGGATCGCGACGCAGAATGCTCAACATTCCGGTGGCGGGGATGCCCGCCGGGGCATGGGCCAGTTCCACGGCGCGCTCGGCCTCCTTCTCGGCCGATTCGACCGCTTTGAGATACGATTCGGAAGCTTCGAACCGCTTGGCACTCGGATCGTCCTTGTCGGCGCTCTCAGGTTTGGCGGCATATTCGGCCAGTCGATCGGCGTACATCGCCTGGCCGGTCAGCACGCCGACGCCGATCAGCAAGCAAACGAGCAGCCCGATATTGAAGCGATGTCCCAGCTTCCAGCGCCCGACGATCGGCATCAGCGCCAACAGGCCCATCACCGCGCCAGGAATCACGATCGCGCCGAGCAGTTCGCCCGTCTCGCCCTGTCCTTCGAACAGCTTGAGAAACTGGAACAAGAACAAGAAATACCATTCGGGCCGCGCGGCGGAATACTCGTTCGACGGATCGGCCGGCGCGCCCAATTCGGCGCCCAGATACGCGCCGTGCGGCAGATCGCCGTGGCTGCCCGTGAGCGCCGGGCGGATGGTGAAGAACAGCACCACGACGAGCACCGCCAGGCAGGCCACCGAGTCTTTGAGCACCTGGTCGGGCCAGAACGTGGTATCGGGCCGGGTTTGTTGGTGCGCGTGAATGCCGTGTTTGCGGAACATCGCTACGTGCAGCACCAGAAAACCGATCAACAGTCCCGGCAGCACTCCCGCGTGCAGTGCGAAGAACCGCGTAAGCGTGTGGTGCCCGTAGTCGGCGCCGCCGACGACCAGTTTTTGCAGCGACGTCCCGACGACCGGCACGATGCCCATCAGATTCGTCGCCACGCGCGTGGCCCAGTAGCCCTTTTGGTCCCAGGGCAGCAGGTAGCCGGTGAGGGAAAGTCCCAGCACGATCTGCATCAGCACCAGCCCGAGCCAGAAGTTCACTTCGCGCGGGGCGCGATAGGCGCCGTCGACCACCACCTGCAGCAAGTGCAGCGCCAGCAGCACGACCATCGCCTGGGCCATGAAGTGATGAATCCCGCGCAGCAGCCAGCCGCCTTGCATTTCGTGCTGGATGTAATACACGCTCTCCCAGGCGGTTTGGCCGCTGGGACTATAGCACATCCAAAGAAACACGCCGGTGATCAACTGCACCGTGAAGGCGAAGACCAGCGTGCTGCCCCAGACGTAGCGGTATTTCGCGCCGCCGGGGATGTGCTCGTAGAGCGTCGCGTGGATCAAGTCGCGATAGCCGGTGCGGTCATCGAGCCAATTGGCAAGGGAAGAAATCATCTGCGCGGTTCCGCAAGGTTGTGCATTAGTTCAACATGATCGGAAAAAATCGCATGCTTCAGCCAGTGACTTTTAGCCACGGATGAAACACGGATCGAACACGGAAAGAATACCGAGTGAGACGACCTTGAAGCTGCTGCCGTAACGTTTTGGGGCCTGACTTCAATATCAGCTTGTCCGTGTTTCATCCGTGTTTCATCCGTGGCCAAATTGAGAAGACGCACGTCCAGGAAGAGCCCTACGCCTTCGGGTCTTTTTTCTCGATGCCGACCACGAAATTGACGTAGCGGACCCAAATCGCCCGTTGCTCGCCTTCGCCGCGAACCTCGGCGACGAGCGAGTCGAGATCGCGCGGACTGGGGCCGTACTCGCGATGACCGGAAACGTCGAAAGCGCTGTCGTGGCACGGGCACTGATACGCGTTTCGACCAGGCACGAAGTTGACGAAACAGCCGGCATGCGGGCAGGTGGCATTGAAGGCCTCAATC